>NZ_JAKUGE010000006.1:0-144114 GCF_022663795.1 Bacillus cereus group sp. BfR-BA-01349 | reverse complement strand
ATAAAAAAATCCCCTCCAGATAAAACAGTATTGAGTCCATCATATCAGATGGACTCTTTTTTTACTGTCTACCTATAGGGGATAATACCACTTCTACGTGATATGGTGTCTCTTTTTATCTAATTCAATCACTTTCCACCAAACATCTTCTCCAAAGACTTCGCATTGGCAAACAATACTTCTTTCAAGTTATCGTCAGCAACGATTTTATAGTCGCCATCTTTGTCTTTCTTTAAGTTCAATGTAACTTCGCGAGTTGCCATTGCTGCATCTTTATCCGTTAAGTTTTTGATGATGGTTGAGGTCATTGTTTTTTCGATCGCTTTTTCAGATTGTTCTTTGTCTTCGCTAAATGCGCTAGCGAAGGCCATTGGCATAACTTCTCCCACTGCTTTTGTTACAGCAACGGATAGATCAGCAGATGTAATTTTCACTTTTACTTCTGCTTTGTCATCCTTTTTCGATACTTCTTCTAGCTTTTCAAATTTAAAGTTCTTTGTAATTGCACTTAGCATTGCTTTTGCCTCAGCATCATCTGTTTTTTCATTTAGTTTATTAAATTCCTTGTCACTCTCAACAAATGTACGAGCCTTTTCTACATCACCTTTTTGTATCGCTGTTAAAAATTCTTCTGTAGTATCTTTCGGATTTGCACACCCTGCTAAAACACCTGCTGTTAATCCTACTACCATCATTAATAGCAATAATCTCTTTATCTTTTGCACGCTCATTCTCCTCTTATCTTTTCTAGTAAGTCAGCATCATACAATATTATGAAACTGACATTACAAACATTTTTTAGTATAGCATTTATATGATTCGTTTTCTATTAATTCCCAAAAGATAAAAGACCTTGCAGCATTCCTACAAGGCCTCTCTTATATCAATCTGTATCCGTAGCACAAATGAACCACATTTTCTGTTCCCTACTATCAAATACCATCCACATACTCCAATCAAAAATCATAAGCAATAACCAAAGCGATATATTAATAGCAGTAAATAATAAATATAAAATGAAATCTCTCTTTTGCATTGCTCCTCTATTCATCAAAATGTAAGCGACACGGATAGGAGGAAAAAGACTAATATTTTTCTTAACGACTACGGATACGAAGTTAGTGTCTGCATATGAACCTCCTTTTCATCATAATACTTGCTTCAACATCAGCCTCACTACCCTATATTCATCACTATAAGCTTCCTTTATGATTAAAGGCGGGTAATCACTTTTTTCTTCCTCAATCATTATGAATACTTCTGTTTTCTCTTGTAATGTATTAGATTCTCTATTTTTAGTAGGTTTTTTTACTTGTTTTAATTTTCTTTGTTACTTCGCCAAGTTTTTGCCCAACTTCTTCTACTTTGGCAGGTTCATTCGTAACATAGTATTCTTGTTCGTCCCATACTAATATAGGTGGCACTTGTTCTCTTTTGTTACATATTATATAAGTAGTATACAAGTTAATAAATAGAAGATAGTTTTTTTATTCATATACTACACTCCTTATCTATCATTTCATTGGATTATATAACACAATTTATTTTCAGCAAATGGATTTGGTGGTAATTTTTAGGTTGAACAATAAAGAAAAACCTTACCAAAGTAAGGTTCCGTTTTTACATTCTATAGTGACTGATTAATTAATACGATCATTACAATAATTGCTATAAGCATAATAACTAAACAGCCGATTAATTTATAAAATCCTCGCTTCGTTAACGTCCCGCCTTGAACGTCTTTACGAATAAATAAGAATACGGCTAAAAATAATACAAGCCCAATGCCAAAAGCATACATCATTTGCATATGTTAATCTTCCTTTCTCTCCTCCATCTTAATATCTTTTTGCCAAAACAACAAATGAGATAAAGACGGTACTCATTGTAAGTGCCATAAGTATATTCAATAATTCAGTAGCTGATAGTATAAGTATTTTTAAGTTTAAGCCGATAGAGAAAAGAAGATAATATGCCGTTAATGCAAAAAAGGGTACAAACATTCCTTTATAACGAATAAGTTTCATTCGCTCGTCTTTTTCTTTAAATTGCGGATGCAAGTAGCTTAGACAGAAACTCATAATCATCATCCCCAGCAATGGATACGTTATGGCTGGCGGTGCAGAATGCGTCATTATACCTGTTAATATCATAAATCCACTCATAAATAGAAAAATAATCCCCATAATTACAAAGTACTTTTGTGAATAATTCATCCCTATTCCCCCTCTTCTTTTCCTTCATAAATAAATACATGTTCTATTGTTGTCTGAAATGTTTTCGCTATTTCAAATGCTAGCGGAAGTGATGGATCGTATTTCCCTTTTTCAATTGAGATAATGGTTTGTCTGGAAACTCCAAGTTTCTCAGCCAACTTTTCTTGAGATAGTCCAATTTTTTTTCGGTATTCGACCATTTTATTTTCCAAGGAAATTTCTCCCTCCTTCCATATACCGAGTATATATATGTAAAGGAAACTTTACGTCAAGTTCCCTTTACATATATTTTGATTATTATTCACGCTATTTATATAGAAGAAACTTTTTTAAATTTCAGCACGTCTATTTTGAAGCGAAACACGGAACACTGTAAATAAATGTTACTATATCTCCTCACTTCTTTTTTTAAAATTTAATATCTCCATATTTGTTTTATCCTTTTAAAATATTTCATTTATTTTTTATTTCACGAAATGCGTTATTTGTTTTACGGTGTTTTTCGTCATATTTATAGAAACTAACTGTTTATGGAGCATTTTTTATGTTTAGCAACTTTTTTTGTAGAAATCCTTCACTTTCCTTTCAATATTTAACACTATCTAAATAAAGTTTACGATAAATTCATAATTTTTTATTTTTTATACTATATTCCGTTATATTGTTGTATAATATCTATGAAAGCGCTTATTATTTCAATATACATAATTCAAACTATTTTTATCGAAACATTCTAACTATTATACCTATATTTAAATACAACAATTATAGCTATTAGTATAGGCATACCAAATATATCCACCCCATTTTTCTGTAAAATTACTTTATAACATGAAAGATTAACTTGGGTGATAAGTTATTGTGAATGTTTTTTTACAAAACAGATAAGTAATAGTGTTTGGTATTATGTAAATTATTGTAATAACATAAGAGTAAAGAAAACATTTACATTGATTACTGATTCATTACTTATTGAAAAAGAGCAAAATGCACCTTTGTATGGAAAAGGATTATATGCATTGGGAGGTTTAAACAAATGACGAGGAAGAATACAACGACAAACCCTTGGGCCAAGTTCCACGGTCCGAACCTTGGTTATGTTATTGAGCAGTATGATCTTTACGTAACTGGAGCAGGTTCTGTTGATCCGGAATTACAAGAGCTTTTTGAAATTTTTGGAGCTCCTTCGTTTCAAGATGATGTCGTAACAGGGGACAACACAGCAACACATTTTTCTCCTCAAAACACAGGTAATATTGAAAAAATTCTTAAAGTCGTTCAACTTGTTGAGCAGATTCGTTCTTTCGGGCACACGTTGGCTCACATCAACCCGATGGAAGATGCTGCAAATGGACAATCTCTTCTTGAGAAAGCAATGAACGAACTAAGCGATGCTGACTTGAAAGCGATTCCAGCGAAAACAGTATGGCCAGATGCACCAGAAGGTATTCACACTGCACTTGATGTAATTCATAGATTAAAAGACGTTTATACAAAATCTTTAGCTTATGAATTTTCTCATATACAAGATAGTGAAGAACGCGCGTGGTTGCATCAAATGGTGGAATCAAATTCATTGCGTCAACCACTATCAAATAAAAAACGAACTGCTCTTTTAAAACGTTTAACAGCTGTTGAAGGTTTCGAGCAATTCTTGCATAAAACATTCGTTGGGCAAAAACGTTTCTCTATCGAGGGCGTTGATATGCTTGTACCTGTTTTAGATGAAATTGTTCTAGAAGGTGCTAAGAACGGCGTAGAGGATGTCATGATTGGTATGGCTCACCGCGGTCGCCTAAGCGTACTTGCTCACGTATTAGAAAAACCATATAGCCACATGTTCGCTGAGTTCAAACATGCAAAAATAGAAGGCGCAGTAGCTAATTCTGGCTGGACTGGCGACGTGAAATACCACCTAGGTAGAGAACAAGTCGTTAGTAACGAAGAAGTTAGCACTCGCGTTACATTAGCAAATAACCCGAGTCATCTTGAGTTCGTGAATCCTGTAGTAGAAGGTTTCGCACGTGCGGCTCAAGAGAATCGTAAAAAATCTGGTCTTCCAGATCAAGATACTTCAAAATCATTCGTAATTTTAGTTCATGGTGATGCTGCATTCCCTGGTCAAGGTATTGTATCTGAGACGCTCAACTTAAGCAGATTGAACGCGTACCAAACAGGCGGAACGATTCATGTTATCGCAAACAATGCAGTTGGTTTTACGACTGATAGCTATGATTCTCGTTCTACGAAATATTCAAGCGACCTTGCAAAAGGTTTCGATATTCCGATTGTTCACGTGAACGCTGATGATCCGGAAGCTTGTCTTGCAGCTGCTAACCTTGCGATTCAATATCGTATGTTGTTCAAAAAAGATTTCTTAATCGATTTAATTGGTTACCGCCGCTACGGTCATAACGAAATGGATGACCCAGCAGTTACGCAACCACAAGTGTACAAAAAGATTAAGAATCACCCAACTGTAAGAGCAATTTATGCAGATCAATTACAAGCTGCCGGTGTTCTAAATGCAGATGAGATTGAAACAATTACTCAGTTTACACAAGAACAATTAAAATCTGACTATGCACAAGTACCACCAGCTGATACGAGCGATGCAACAATTCACGTTAAAGTGCCAGATGTTGTTGCAAAGGGCATTCAGTCAATTGATACTGGTGTTGAGCTTGACTCACTTCGTGCAATTAATGAAGGTCTACTATCTTGGCCAGAAGGTTTTAACGTATATCCGAAAGTGAAGAAAATTCTTGAACGCCGTAAAGATGCTCTTGAAGAGAACGGTAAAATTGAATGGGCACTTGCTGAGTCATTAGCATTCGCTTCTATTTTACAAGAAGGTACGCCAATTCGTTTAACTGGTCAAGACTCACAGCGTGGTACATTCGCTCATCGTCACATCGTATTACACGATACTGATACAAATGAAACATATTCACCATTACATCGCTTACCAAACATTAACGCTTCATTCTCTGTTCATAACAGTCCGTTATCAGAGGCTGCTGTTGTTGGTTACGAGTATGGTTATAACGTATTCGCTCCAGAAACGCTTGTTATGTGGGAAGCGCAATATGGTGACTTCTCAAATACTGCGCAAGCATTATTTGATCAATATGTTTCAGCAGGAAGAGCAAAATGGGGTCAAAAATCTGGTTTAGTTCTTCTATTACCACACGGTTATGAAGGTCAAGGACCAGAGCACTCTAGTGCACGTCCTGAACGTTTCCTACAGTTAGCTGCTGAGAATAACTGGACAGTTGCCAACTTAACGAGTGCGGCACAATACTTCCATATCCTGCGTCGTCAAGCATCTATCTTAGGAACAGAAGCTGTTCGACCATTAGTACTGATGACGCCGAAGAGTTTATTACGTCACCCGCTTACGCTTTCAACTGCTAGTCAGTTAAGCGAAGGACGTTTCCAACCTGCTCTAGAACAAGAAAACCTTGGCACGAAACCAAACAAAGTAAAACGCCTTGTTTTAAGCACAGGTAAAATGGCGATTGACTTAGCAGCAGAAATCGAGTCTGGTAAACATGACTACAACTTAGATGAAATTCATGTCGTTCGTATTGAACAGCTATACCCATTCCCTGCTGAGAAAATTCAATCTATTATTAAACGCTTTAAAAACTTAGATGAAATTATTTGGGTTCAAGAAGAACCTCGTAATATGGGCGCATGGCATTACATGGCTCCAATTCTGTTCGAACTAGCTGGAGATAAAGTGAAAACAGGTTATATTGGACGCCCAGATCGCTCTAGCCCATCTGGTGGCGATCCATTCGCTCACAAAGCTGAGCAAGAACTAATTGTTTCACACGCTTTAGATGTGAAGTATAACTTCCGTCAAGATAAACAAGAAATTGAAGTTTTCAGCAACTAGAAAGTAACAATGAAAGTTTCTAGCTTGTTCCTTGGGCAGATATTCTGCCCAAGGAACAAGCTAACAAATGGAGATTACCGAAAACAAAAGAAGAAAAAACACACCGTTAGGCAAATAAGGGGAGGACATTTAAAATGATCGAAATTAAAGTACCTGAGCTTGCAGAATCTATTACTGAAGGAACTATCTCACAATGGCTTATCAACGTAGGCGACAAAGTTGAGAAAGGTGGCAGCGTTGTTGAGCTTGAAACTGATAAAGTCAATGTAGAAATCATTGCAGAAGATTCAGGTATTGTATCGAAGTTACTAGGCGAACCTGGGGATACAGTTGAAGTTGGCGCAACTATCGCAATTTTAGATGCTAATGGAGCACCAGTTGCAGTAAGTACACCTGCACCAGTGGCTGAGCAACCAAAACAAGAAACGACTGAAGCACCGAAAGCTGCGGCACCAAATGCTGAGCAAACTGCAACACTACAAGGGTTACCAAATACAAACCGTCCTATCGCATCACCAGCTGCTAGAAAAATGGCTCGTGAATTAGGAATCGACTTAAACGACGTACGTAGCACAGATCCACTTGGACGCGTGAGACCACATGATGTACAAGCTCATGCTGCAGCACCAAAAGAAGCACCAGCTGCTCCAAAGAGTCCAGCTCCTGCTCCAGTTGCAAAAACGGAATTCGAAAAACCAGTTGAGCGCGTGAAAATGTCCCGCCGCCGTCAAACAATTGCAAAACGTCTTGTAGAAGTTCAACAAACATCTGCAATGTTAACAACATTTAACGAAGTTGATATGAGTGCGATCATGGAATTACGTAAAGAACGCAAAGATGCTTTCGAGAAAAAACATGATGTACGTCTTGGCTTCATGTCATTCTTCACAAAAGCAGTTGTTGCAGCATTAAAACAATTCCCATTATTAAATGCTGAAATTCAAGGTGACGAGCTTATCATTAAAAAATTCTATGATATCGGTATTGCAGTAGCAGCTCCAGATGGATTAGTTGTTCCAGTTGTACGCGATGCTAACCAATTAAATTTCGCTGAAATTGAAAGTGAAATTCGTGAATTAGGTAAAAAAGCACGTGACAACAAACTTTCATTAAAAGAACTACAAGGTGGTACATTTACAATTACAAACGGTGGTGTGTTCGGTTCTCTAATGTCAACACCGATCCTAAATAGCCCACAAGTTGGTATTTTAGGAATGCATAAAATCCAAGTACGCCCAGTTGCAATTGATAACGAGCGTATGGAAAACCGCCCAATGATGTACATTGCTTTATCTTACGATCACCGTATTGTTGATGGTAAAGAAGCAGTTAGCTTCCTTGTTGCTGTTAAAGATATGCTTGAAGATCCAAAGTCATTATTATTAGAAGGTTGATAGATTAAAAATCTATTAAAGGCTGTAGAATGATTCATTCTACAGCCTTTTTTTATTGTGTTCATACGGGACAAATTTCATGACATAAGGTAATAATGTATGCCTAAACGTAAGGAGGATTAAAATGAATAACCTTCCAATTCATGCAAAACTTAAAGTAAATAAGGATACTTTCTTCCTCCCCGATTCAAACGGGGGTGTCTATTTTCGAAATAACGCCAGTTCATTTCGTATGGACGGTGACGGAATTTATAACTGGATTGAAAAATTAATGCCGATGTTTGACGGTAATTATTCTTTAGCAGAAATAACGGATGGTCTCCCTCTTCCCTATCAAAATCGTGTACTTGAAATTGGAGAGATTTTATATACAAATGGATTTGTCCGTGATGTAAGTCAAGATGCACCTCATGAATTAAACAGCGCATTACTTGATAGATATGCTTCGCAAATTGAATTTTTAGAAGCAGATTCTCATTCAGGTGCTCTAAAATTCGAAACGTATCGCGCGGCAAATGTCCTTATAATTGGTTCTGGTAATATGCTTACTTCCTTAGTTTCTTCTTTATTAGAATCTGGTTTGCCTACATTTCATTACCTCGTTACAGATCGGGATGAAACAAACTATGACAGAATACATGAGCTAATAGAACGTGCATATGAAGTTGATAACAGTGTACTCCTTCAAGAAATCGATACTACAATTGACCGTCCCTTACATGAGGTATTCGAACCTTTTGATTGGATTTTATATGTTTCTCAAAACGGAGACATTGACGGTTTAAAAACAGTTCACACTATTTGTAGAGAAACGAAAAAGAATTTCATACCAGCTATTTGTTTATCAACACTCGGTATAGCTGGACCTGTCGTAACAGAAAATCGTGATGAATGCTGGGAATCCGCATGGCATCGGCTACATGAAACGACTTTGCAAAATGAAAATTCATCGGATTCCGTCTCACCAATTACATCTGCCATGTTAGCAAATGTAATCGTTTTTGAATTATTTAAACATGTCGCGGATGATTCATATCGTGAAAAAGAATCACAATTCTTTTTATTAAACTATGAAACACTTGAAGGAACGTGGCATCCTTTTATAAAACACCCTCTTGCAACTGATGAAAGTTTTACAATTGATACGATAGAAAATCTTTCTGAAAAACTTGAGCATCGGTATGGCCAACATACTTCAACTGATGTATTCCGCTTTTTCGACTCATTAACTTCTAAAGAAGCCGGTATATTCCATGTATGGGATGAACAAGATTCATATCAATTACCGTTATCACAATGCTATATTCAAGTAGCCACTCCACTATCAGATGGCCCAGCTTCCCTTCTGCCTCTTATGACTCGCAGTGGATTGACTCATAATGAAGCACGCCGAGAAGCTGGTTTAACAGGAATTGAAACATATGTAGCAGAAATCATTCACCGCCTTATTCCTGAACATAACAATATCGGTATCGGTGCTGGAGAAACGATGACAGAAGGATTTTACCGCGCACTGCAACAACATTTAAACAATAAACTGTATGAGCGGCAGTCACATATGCTAGAGGAACTTACAACTGTTGAGTTAACTGATATTCAAGATAAACATTGTAGATTTTATTACGATGCTCTCTCTACAATCCATGAAACGCCTAAAATCGCAATGAGTGAAGAGATTCTCAGTTTTCCAGTCGTTTGGGTTGGTATAAATGATAGATGGTACGGTGCATCTAATATTAATATGACGTTAGCGTTACGAAACGCACTACAACTATCACTCTTTCACGTTCAAAATGAAGAAATTCCTTACAGAGCTAATATCTTGCCTGAATCCTCTATTATTTTATATGACACGTATTCTTTTAGAGTGGAAATACAAGCGGAAGAAGAAATTCCAAGCGTACAATCTTTACAACTCGCCTTACAACATTTAGAAGAACATAATTTTTACCCCTTCGTATTTGATTTAGCGATTGAACCATTTTTGAAAGAAAACTTAGACGGTGTGTATGGGGTATTAATTGCAAAGGAGGACGGTTTATGATTCAAAATATATTGCTTATAGGAGATGGCCTTCTTGCAGACTATGTACATGATCAATTATGCAAACAATATTCCATCATTCGTCAGCATACTCTTACAGAAGAACTTCCTGAAAATATTCATCTCGCTCTCGTATTACATGATGGATCTCCTTCTACTATTCATCATGATGCTGAGCTAATTTTTCGTTCAAATCATATTCCGTGGCTACGTGGTTTTACTTCATTTGGTGAAGGTATTATCGGTCCTTACATTCATCCTCTTACGCCCGGATGTTCCCATTGTTCTGATGGACGCCGTTTTATCGCTGGCTTTGATCAAAAAGAAATGTGGGAACTACAGCGGAAATATGCCTTTAAAGCAGATAATGTAACGAGACGTGATGTACGTGCCACCCAAAATGGAATGTTGCAAATGTGCCATCTTATTTGCGCAGAAACAGAAAAAATATTAACTTATAACCATTCTTCTTTAGAAAATGAACTTATTTTACTAAACTTACAAACATTACAATGTACGCGGCATTCTTTTCTTCCAGATCCTCTCTGTCCTGTATGTAGTAATTTACCTGATGATACTGCGGATGCGGCGGAAGTTTCTTTACAACCAAGTTTAAAAGTAAGCACCGAAACGTATCGCTGCCGTTCCATTCATGAATTAAACACATTTTTAACGAGAGACTATTTAGATTATCGGGTCGGTATGTTGAACGGCAAAATGCAGCATTCTGTATTACCATTCGCTGACGTCATTATAAACATGCCATTGATGTTTGGAAATGAAGGTGTTGCAGGCCGAACCCATTCATTTGCAGTAAGTGAAGCAACTGCTATTTTAGAAGGTTTAGAACGATATTGTGGTATGTCACCTCGAGGGAAAAAGACAAATGTGCATGGTAGTTTTCATGATTTAGAGGAACATGCACTAAATCCCCTCTCGCTCGGTGTACATACCAATGAACATTATAATCGTGATGGTTTTCCATTTAAACCGTTTGATCCTGATTATGAGCAAAACTGGGTATGGGGATATTCTTTATCACAAAACAGACCGCTTTTAGTTCCTGAATCAATTGCTTATTATAGCCTCGGTCATCGAGATGCTTTCGTGTATGAAACATCAAATGGATGTGCAATTGGCGGTAGTTTAGAAGAAGCGATTTTTCACGGCATTTTAGAAATTGTAGAGCGTGATGCCTTCTTACTCACTTGGTATGCCGAATTACCTCTTCCCCGCCTGGATCTTAATTCAGCAAATGATACAGAATTACAATTAATGATCCAGCGGTTACGTACGATTACCGGGTACGAATTACACGCTTTTAATGCGACGATGGAACACGGCATCCCGAGCTTATGGGTAATTGCAAAAAATACGCGTGAAAATGGAATGAACGTTGTTTGTGCAGGAGGCGCTCATTTAGAACCTATTCGAGCCTTAAAAAGCGCCATTCAAGAAATAGCAGGCATGTTACTTATAACAGACGATGAGCTCGAGCACAAAAGAGAATACTACGAAAAATGCTTACAAGATCCTTATTTCGTTAATAAAATGGAAGACCATAGTATGCTGTATGGATTGAAAGAAACGGAAGAACGTCTTCACTTCCTTTTACGAGAAGATGCACCGGTGCAAACGTTCCAAGAAATGAATGTACCACAATCATTTGATATGGATTTAACATCCGATCTCCACCAACTTTTAAATCGTTTGCATCAATCTAATCTTGAAATAATCGTAGTAGATCAAACCGTTCCCCTTATAGAAAAGAACGGATTACATTGTGTAAAAGTTATTATTCCAGGCATGTTACCAATGACGTTCGGACACCATCTTACTCGGGTTACAGGACTAGACCGGGTATATACCGTACCGATGACACTTGGATATACAGACGAACCTTTAACGAATGAAAAATTAAATCCACATCCACATCCGTTTCCATAGTAAAGGAGGGATTTCATGCAGCTAGATACTTTTTTACATCATCTCCATTTCTCTATCGATGAAATTATGCCGAATCATGAGGTGGACTGGAAAGACGCACCGCTTCCTTATAAATTATATCGAAATGTACCTACCATCCCGCTCTCCTTAGAAATCCCGTTATCTTTATCGAACTCTTCTACTACACCTACTCTAAATGAGATTGGTCACTACCTTTGGTATTCATTTGGTGTAACACAATTATGTCAGCTAAATAGCGAGAGAAATGTATTACGTAGATCCATTCCTTCAGGCGGTGCCTTATACCCGAATGAATTGTATATCTATTTAAAGATTGACGATTACCCAGACGGCATTTACCATTATGACGCCGCGCATCACCGACTTATTTTACTTCGCGAAGGAAATTTCGATGCTTATTTAGAAGACGCACTCGGTAATCGCTGTAATATACATGATTGTTTCGGTGCTGCATTCGTATCCACTATGTTTTGGAAAAATTTCTTTAAATACAATAATTTTTCATATCGACTGCAAGGATTAGATAGCGGGGTTCTCATTGGACAATTGCTAGAATGTGCAAAACAGTTCGGTTATACGAACGGCGTATACTTTCAATTTCTAGACCGTGCACTGAACCATTTACTCGGATTGTCAGAAGGTGAAGAAAGTGTGTATGCCGTTATTCCTTTAAGTACAGAGCCAGAAACTAATTGGTTTCACAATGATTACCGTGAAAATAAAATAGTTACTTCTCATGAGTTGTTGCAACAAATTCCGCCGCTCGCACATGAACATTTCGTTCGCTCAAAACATGTAGATGAATATCCGATGATAACAAAAATAAATGAAGCTTCTATGATCGAATCGACAGCACACTTCCAAACACTACTTCATGAAGAGCACTATCAACATAATGCGTACGCTGTACAGCTACCAAAAGTAGAACGGTTATCGTATGATTTCCTACAACTTTGTAAAAAACGATATTCTCCTGATGCGGACTTTATTTTAACGAAATGGGATGCAGCTGAGCTCGCTACTTTACTACAAGAAGCGAGCCTCTCCTTCCCCTATTACAACGACCTTGACGGTAAGTATGCAAATGAAAATGCACGCGTCTCCTTATATGGATGTTTTTATAACGTGAAAAATATTGAAAACGGGGCTTACGCTTATAACAGTAAAACACATTCCATACAACCAATTCGATATGGAGACCTTCGCTACCCACTTCAGTCTAGTATGACGATGGATAACGTAAACCTTTTTCAAGTACCACTTTGCTTACATGTAGTCGGAAAGAAAGATTATTATACAAATGCACTAGGCTATAGAGGGTACCGTATTCATCAAATGGAAGCAGGTATACTCGTTCATAAACTCGTTTTTGCTGCAACTGCTATGGGGATGGGCGGGCATCCGTTACTAAGTTTTGATACAAATTCATGTGATCAATTGTACGGTATTGATGCTGGGAATGAAACGTCTCTTATTCAAGTTCCAGTTGGGGCGTATCGAGCGCGGAATTGGTTAAAGGGGGCTTTGCATAGTTAAAAGCACGCCGATGGACGGCGTGCTTTTTTACTAGATTAATTTAAAGATACTCTTAATTTGTCTAGCAAATAACCAATTTTTCGTACCGTAGTTATCATTTAAACTATCTAAATTAATAGATTGTCCGTTAGCAAACTTTAATTCTAACGTAGTATTTTTGTCATTTGTTTTTAAGTTACTATTTGTAATGTCATCATACTTTAATTTTTCAATCTCAACATATTCGTCTTTTTCTTGTCCAATCACGACATGGTCTTGGAAGAAGAAAAATACTTCTACTTTTTTACCGAAACAAAATACATTTTTCGTATAAATTAATGTCGCGTTATCAAGTCCGACACATACTTCTTTCATTTCTTCCACAACGTGTCCAAAGTCTTCTTCATGTCTTGCATTTGATTCAGCAATCCATTCTTCAATTGTTTTCATGTTAATTGCCATACTGCGCCCCCTGGTTCGTTCATTGCTTCGTTTAAAAAATAAATACTATATGAAAATATAAGCGATACGTACTATGTTTTCAAGAGGGAACGGTATATTCAAAATAAAGTGAAACTTTATTTACTCCCTCATTGTAAAAAAAATAGCACTTTAAAAAGTGCTATTCTGCTCTCCTTGCCGCTTGCTGAATTGGATCCCACACGCTGTTATATGGTGGTGCGTAACTTAAGTCGACGTCTTCTAAATCATGAATGCTCATTTTATTGAAAAGCGCCATCGCAATCACATCAATACGTTTATCTACACCTTCTTCTCCAATTACTTGCCCGCCCAATAATTGTTTCATGTCAGAACGGTATAGTAATTTCAAATAAAGTGGTTTTGCATTTGGATAATAGCCCGCCATATTTGTAGAATCTACTTTAACTGTTTTATACGGGATGTGTAGCCCTTTCGCTTCTTTTTCATTTAAGCCTGTCCTTGCGAGCGTCAAATCCATAAATTTAATAATGCCTGTGCCTAACGTGCCTTTAAATGCTCTTCGTTTATCAAGCATATTCAGCCCAGCAAGTCGCCCTTGTTTATTGGCAGTCGTTCCGAGCGGGATATGATCATGAATTTCCTTTATAACGTGGTAATGTGTTGCGCAATCACCAGCTGCATATACGTCTTGCACATTCGTTTGCATATATGCATTTACTTCGATTGCTCCTTTATGATTCTTACGTATATTTGTCCCTTCAAGAAAATCAGTATTTGGTTTCACTCCAACCGACACTAAAACAAGATCTGCTTTATACGTACCTTTATCCGTTTCGACTGCTTCTACTCGTTCATTCCCTTTAAACGCTTTTACATTTTCATTCGTTAAAATTTCAATATGATGCTTATCTGCTTCTTTATGTATGTACTCTGCCATATCTGCATCGTAAATCGTACCGATATGATCATTTCGCTCAATCATTCTTACTTTCTTACCAAGTTCGACGAATGTTTCTGCCATTTCCAGTCCGATTGCACCACCGCCAATAATGGTTACATCTTCAACTTTATTCGTTTCTAGCGTTTTTAATATACGCTCAGCATCCGGAATTGTTTTTAAAAGATGAACGCCTTGTAATTCCCGTCCTTCCCATTCCGGCATAACAGGACGTACCCCGGTCGCAATTAATAATCGATCGTACGAAAATTCAAAGACATCTTTCGTCTTTGTATGCTCTGCGTACACCATTTTCTTTTCCGTATCTACTTTCGTTACTTCATGACGCACTTTCGCATCAATTCCATATTTCTCACGAAACGTCTTCACGTTGCGCGCGATTAACTTTTCAGTTGAAGCGATAGCACCACTAATGACATACGGTAATCCACACTGAGCGTACGAATAAATTTCACCTTTTTCTAACGTTACAACATTTGCATTTTCATCGTTTCTAATAATTTGCATCGCTGCACTCATACCAGCTGCATCTCCACCAATAATGACATAGTTCACTTTACCACTCCTTCTTTTTTACATACTCTTTACGTTTTCCATATTTTATAGAAATAACACCTACTTCCATTGTAAAGAAAGAGAATTTCATCTTCAAATTTGGTGCACAAACTTATGTATGAATAGGTAACTGTCGTGTCTTATAAACAACATGTTTAATATGCTATAACAGTAACTATTGAAAGTAGGTGAAACATACATGTGCGCTGGTCTTCTCGCTCAGTTTCCAGAGGAACCGAAAGAACCGAAAGCCGCCCTCCCGCTTGAACAAGAATTTACCGTTAATGCAACATTATACAGTGCTCGCGCTTGGTTATCAGACAATGACACTTTCTCTCAAACTATTTGGAAAGCCACTCGCTTTGCTTCTGCATCACATGCTGGTAACTCCATCTTCCCCGTCGGTACTATTAAAGTTGTAAATGTTTCTGATGATACAATAACGGTTACGATATCATCAGAATCAGATGATGCACTCAAAATAGTCGTTCCTCCTCATTCTGAAGCTGCCTTAACGTCTAGTTCTTTATCTGATGTGCAAGCCAGTACATCCGGGGGAGCAAGTAAAGTCACATTTCTCTTTCATATCTTTTTCTCTAGGGATCCTGGTCCAGCTAAATAACGATAGAAAAGGTACAGTAATATACACTGTACCTTTTTCAAGCGCTCTATTCTGTTGATTTGATTAGTTCAATATTATAAGTTTCGATATCTGTTAACGTTCCTTTAAAATAAGGATTTTCTCTATACCAAGGCTGTTTTGCAAAATATGCTTGCATATCTTTCGTTTGAAAAATATGTCCATGCCTTGCATATATTTCATTTCTAGCAATTTTCAACTGCTCTTTCGATAAATATGTTAAATCTGCGCTCGTTAATTTTCGAATATCACTATCAGGAAAGATGAAACCATTATATACATACCCAGTCGTAGGTGGCGGAGTAACATTATAAACAACTGTTTTTTCTGTACTTTTCTTTTGAAATGGAAGATTATAAGACGAAAGTGCCGTTACCGTCTCTACTTTTGTCGTTTCTCGTCCACTTTCTCCATTTCGTTCTAAATAAACCGTCGCACTTCCGTCAGTCGCTACAGGCCCCCATGTAATTTCTTCTCCTGCCAGCGCTGTAACCGGTTTTTGATTTACATACAATGTTGCACCAGGCGCGTTCGTTTGAACTGTAATATATTGACCTTGCAACGTTAAATCTATCGTTACGTTATTTTGGCTTTGTTTCATAAGTACAACCTTTTCCTCACGAGATAATTTTACGTAGTCATTTTTATACTCTGATTGAAACACTTGATTTCCCGGAAGAAATGGCCCATATTGCTTCTCAAACTTTTTGTCATCTGTCTTATCAATTTCTTTTCCGTTCATTTTTAACGATACGTCTTTTTCATTTGTAAGCAAAGTTGTATAGTACGTCTTTGCTTTCAATTTATATCGATCAAATATAAAGAAATACTTTCCGTCTTTCGTTAATGAAAAATCAGCTTTTTCTATTCCGTCCCGTTGTTTTTCACCTTGTCTCAAATATTGTTTTAATTCATTTACGTAAGATGGATTTTCTTTTATATATGAAAATAGAGGCGTTACACTCTCTCTCGTTATCATAACCGATGGATCATCTGCCGTAACGATCTCAGCTAATTTCTCTCCGTCCCTCTCTTGTAAAATCGTAATTATCCGGTCTACTTGTGCCACCTGCGTATAATACGACGATCCGTACAAATACAATCCAATAATTGCTATAACAAATAGCGCTAACAGTGTAATGCCAACTTTTGCACCACCGCTCATGTTCTTCTTTACCACAGAACGTCCCCTCTTCGTCCCGCAGTTTTGACAAAATTGCACACCACCTTCAAACTGAATTCCGCACTTTGTACATACATTCATCCAGTCAACCACCTTTTCATTAGAAGCCAGTTATTCCCTGTGTTAAGGCTTGAATTATCGTGCTAATGTAAGACCAAAGTACAATGAATGTTGCAATTCCAATTAAAACATTTGCAATAATAAGTGTGTAAACGAGATCTAATCCGCCATTGTCTAGCTTTAATACGGCTACAGTTATACTAATCCCTATATAAGTTGCAGCTACCGATAATAATATCGGTAAGAAAAAAATTAATAAGAAACTAAAAAGAAAAGAAAGGACTAATATGACAATAGCCGGCGTCGCTATCGTTCCCCATATACCGAATACTTCAAGAAATGAAAAAGATGATTTCATCATCTTACCACTTACAAAAATAATAAATCCGACAAATAAAGTTAAAATTAATAAAAAGAAAAAGACCGTTATAGATTCTCCAAAAAACGTGGGAGTATATATATCTGGTGCAAATGTTCTCGTAACTGCTGATGCTGCACTCATCATTCTATAAAAAATACATGCTCCTAAAAAACAAATAAGAACAAGACTTACAATTCCATTTCGCACTTCAATAGCGCCACTTTTCATAATCGCTGTCGGTGCTTGTAATGCATGTTTAAAAAATTGAAAATAGCCGCTCGCAAACCGCTTCGCTTGCTCTACCGTTTCATTTGGCCGAGCTTCCTTTGCTGGTGCCGCACGTGCTTGTTCCGGCCCTTCTTCTTGGCCACTACTTGCCACTACTTCTTCCGTTAACGAATGTCCACAATTCCCGCAAAACTTTGCCTCTGATGCATTTTCTGTATGACATGACGGACATTTCATTCTCTTATCCCTCCTTAAGGATATACCGTATAGGGTGTTACAAATTCAATATATGAATTTGTACATAAAACATGACTATAAGAAAAAGATTCTGAAATCCTTCTTTCGAAAGAAATATATGTGCTAGCAATCTTGAAAAAAAATGCTATTATGAAACAGAATAAATAATATTTTTAACAGATTGGATGACTGGCAATGGAATTGGTAAACTCAATTTTTCAAATACTCCTTACAAGCGTAATCCAATTATTATCTTTAATTGGCGTTATCATTGTAATTGGATTTCTATTAGGCTATTTAGAATCTCTCACACGCATGTATTGGTCGAGAGCTTTTGGAAGAAAAGGATTCCTATTAACGGCTTGGATTGGTGTTCCTATTCACGAACTTGGACATGCCATTATGTGCGTGCTGTTCCGTCATAAGATTGTAGCAACACAGTTCTTCCCGACAGATACAAGTCAAGGGGCTTTAGGTTACGTACAACATCAATACAATCAAAAAAGTGTGTATCAACGGATTGGGAATTTCTTCATCGGCATTGGGCCTATTATTTCTGGTATTACTGCACTAATCCTTTTAATGCGCTATTTCGTACCAGAATCATATTTTTTATTTAATACAACTCTCGAAAAAACGATTGCTTCTACTTCTATTAATGTAGAAATGATCCAAAACATGCTCTTGTCGACGTTTGTATTATTGAAAAGCTTATTTACAATCGGCAATTTATTGAATCCTTCCTTTTGGTTATTTTTATTTATCGCCATTTGCATTTCCGCACATATCGCTTTAAGTAAACCAGACATTAAAGGATCAATAGACGGAGTTATCGTCATGTTTATCGTTTTATTTTTATTCAACATCATAGCGGGACTGTTTCAATACGACAGTAGCCAGCTAATTGGACAGGTTATGAAATATAATATGTATCTCATTGCGTTTTCTAGTGTAGCACTGCTTTTCTCTTGTATTTCTACACTTGTTAGTTTTTCGTTTTATAAAATAAGAAGAGGACGTTCTTTTTGAACGCCCTCTTCTTATTAATTATTCCCCTTATAATCACAATGCTCAACAGGCACACGAGCGTGCCCTTCTTCATCGGTACACCATGACTGTGATTGGAATGCAAGAAAGATACCAATCCATTCTTCTTCCTTTTCAAAGTGAATGAGTATTCCTCCGTCTTGCCATATGCCATCATCACCTTGCCATTTTTCTACATTCCCTTGATTCATATGAATATCATGTATACCGTTTCCTGGTTTGAAATGAAAATAGGAATCTGGTGTATTTTCTTCTGGTCCCCATCTTTCGCCAAACGCGTAAATAATTGCTTTTTCTTCTATTGCTCGTTTTATATAACGTTCTATTTTTTCATTTAAATCATTATCTGTTCCTGCTTTTTCGGGAGGTAAAGGAATCATTTGATTTGAGTCAAATAGATTTCCTCTTACATAATCTAAAGCTACTTTCGGTTCATTGTTTTTTATTTCTGTAAAACCGAATGGTAATGTCGGTAAAATATGAATCGCCTCTGACTTAATATTGTTACTCGCAAAATATAAAACTTCTGATGGATAACTTTGCGACTTTACGTTAATTGCAATACGATAATCTACTCCTGTCTCGCCCTGTAAATGAACTTGATAATGAGGTGTTTTCCCTTTTCCAATCTTTGATTGTATAACTGTACCTTTTAACACACCGTAGTTTTTTAGGGGCATACATTTCATCTCCTATTCATTTAGTAGAAGCTATTCATATTTAAATCATTATCCACTCAAAAAAAAAATCCTCCTATGTTAGGAGGATTTTTAATTTCTCAACATATACCAAACAATAACTTCTACCACTACAAGCAAAACCGCACCAAAGATCATTAACGTCGTCTTCTTTAATAGTTCATTTTCACGGTAAGGGATATTACATAAGTAAGCACCTAGTGTAATCCGTGATGGACAAGCGATTGTCGCTACTGATGATGCGGTGTTTTGAAGTGTTGTGACATATTGCCACGGGAGTGCTACGTTTTGTGCGGTTTGCATTTGTAGTTTTATAAACATTGCATTTGATCCTGCGTTACTACCTGTTAAAAATCCACCAATAGCGCCAATAAACGGAGCAGCGAAAACGAAAAAGGTTCCAAATGTTTCACCAGCTGTCTTTGCGAGTAATGAATGCATGCCTGATGCACCCATTAGTTCTGAAATGGCGATAAACATTGTCGTCGTAATAGCAAATGGAATCCATTGTTTTATCGTTTGTGAGAGTGATTGTTTAATAATATTAGGCGGGATGCGGAAGAAAATAATAGTAAATAAGCAAGTCATACCGAGCCAAAATCCTGGTGAATATAGTAACTCTAGTTTGTAAGAGTATGATTTCAAATCAAGAACCGCATATGATCTGAACAAATCATGTAATGCTGGAACGAGGCGAGAAAGTAAAATACAAACTGTTAGAAATATATAAGGGCTAATAATTTTTATAATGGATACTTCTCTCTCCGTTGCAGCCGCATGTTCTGTTATAAGATTTTGCCCACTTTTTCCTTTTAATTTAATGATAAAAAAGCCAAAGGTAATCGTAACGATAGAACTTAATATCCCGGCTAGTTCAACACTTACGTACGCATTAGAAAGATAGATTCCGAGAGAAAATAATAGAAAGAACCCTACTCCTTCTTTCCACTTTTCTATAACCGCTTGCCAGCCGCCAACAACGTGTAAAGAAAGAATAACGAAGTAAGCAAACATCGGAATACTTAATAGCGCTGTATTTGTGCCAAGTGTTGTAAGAGGCATATTTATTAGCTGCGAACCGATAATCGTACCAGTTGCCATTGCGCCCCATGAACTAGCTAGTAAGCCGATGAATGAGAGTAGTACAGCTTGAAATGGTTTATATCCTAGTGAAAGAAAAATAGGTGCTGCAACCATGAAGCCAATACCGAATCCACTTACTGATTCAATAAGCGGGCAAATGCCAAAACACATAAGCAGCATTTGTAATAAGCGATCCTGAGTAACTGCTTCTAGAAAACGTGCTACTTGATCGATGTACCCCATTTTGTTCATGAGGTGAAATAAAAAAATACCGAAAAATAAAACGTACCCGACAATAAAACAAATTAACCATCCTTTAATCGTTGCGTGCACAGTTTCACTTATCCCTAATTGAAACATTGGCGAGAGTAAAACAATTCCAACAGACACAGCATAGGAAATTAACGAGGACCTTAATGACGTTTGTTTAAATAAAAATAAACAAATGAAAATCATCATAATTGGGATAAGTGCCAACAATATGGCCATGTTATCATCTCTTTTCGTTTAAAATACAATTTTTAACTATTATATAACAGATGTCATAATTTTCAATTGTTTTTATAACAGATTCAAAAAAGGAACCAAACGGCTCCTTTTTATTCACTCCCATTTTCTATTATCCTGAAAAACTGTCTGCTTTCCGACTATTTCTTTCAACACAACAAACACAATGTAAGTACATATTGCTTGCAATATAATATTCCAAAATTTCATTAATGCAAATGAATGAATCCGTAGAAATAATTCGTTTAATAATACAATCGAAACGATACTAAATAATTCTATACTAATCGAAAATAGACATATTTCTAAAATAGACTGTTCTTGAATGCGATTTAAATTGGAAAAGATGAATACATACCCTAAAAATAAAGCCATTAACTCTATTTTCGTCATGCTAATAAGCCAAGCGTATAGCGGTACAGTTAAAAATAGATATAGTAGTTTACGTCTTAGCATGCCTTCTCACCCTCTAAATTATATGTATTTTCTGTATATTTTAACATTTATTACGCAAAACAAAAAGAAGAGACTACGCCTCTTCTTTTTGTTTTGTTGCATATATTAATTCACATATTTCTTCTTGCTTTTCATTTTCTAAAAGCTCAATGATCTTACTTCCAACGACAACTCCGTCGCATATTGTAATCATTTCTTCTACATGTTCCTTTGTTGAAATACCAAATCCTGCGACTACTGGTAAGTTGACGTGTGATTTTACTTTTTCTAAGTAACTATGAATCTCCTCTTTAAAGTTTTGACGTACTCCCGTTACGCCCGCTACTGTAACAGCATAAACGAACCCTTCTGATTCACTCGTAATTTTTTCAATTCTTTCAATAGGACTCGTTACGGTAACGAGTGGAATGAACGCAATGTTTGCCTCTCGAAGTAACGGCGTAATAATATTTTGTTCTTCATACGGTAAGTCTGGAACGATGATGCCGTCTACACCTGCTTCTATACAGTTCTCGATGAATCTCTCTTTTCCAAATGCAAGTACAGGATTTAAATATGTCATAAGAACAAAGGGCATTTGTACTTCTTTCCTTACCTCTGCTAACGCTTGAAAAATGCCTTTTAATGTTACGCCGCTATCTAGCGCTCGCTTTCCTGCTCTTTGAATCGTTGGGCCATCCGCGACTGGATCTGAAAACGGAATACCAATTTCAACGATGCTTGCTCCAGCTTCATCTAGAAAACGAATTCTTTCTTTTAATTTTTCAAGGCCGCCATCTCCGCCCATTACGTACGGAATAAATGCTTTCTTGCCATTTTCAAACGCTGATTTAATTTTTTCTACTCCCATTTTTTACACCTCTCCCATATAACGTTTTATACTCTCTACATCTTTATCACCGCGGCCTGATAAGCAAATAACAAGTCCTTCTTCTTCCTTCATTTTCGGAGCTAATTTTAATGCATATGCGACAGCATGTGAACTTTCTAGCGCCGGGATAATGCCTTCTTTTTTCGTTAATAATTGAAATGCTTCTAATGCTCCTTCGTCTGTTATCGAATGATAAGAAACGCGGCCAATATCTTTTAGCAAGCTATGTTCTGGACCAACACCTGGATAATCAAGTCCTGCTGAAATAGAGTGTGCTTCTTGAATTTGCCCATCTTCGTTTTGCAGAAGATACATCATTGATCCGTGCAGGACACCGACGCTTCCTTTCGTTAAAGTTGCTGCATGCTTTTCTGTATGAACGCCTTTTCCAGCTGCTTCTACGCCGTAAAGAGCAACTTCTTCATCATGTACAAATGGATAAAACATTCCCATCGCGTTACTCCCACCACCAATGCAAGCAACAACTGCTTCTGGTAATTTCCCCTCTAATTCTTCATATTGTTTCTTCGTCTCATTCCCAATTACACTTTGGAAATCACGGACAATTTGCGGGAATGGATGTGGTCCGAGAACAGATCCCATAATGTAGTGCGTATCATGCACATGTGAAACCCAGTAACGAAGCGCCTCGTTTACCGCATCTTTTAATGTACCGCTACCTGCTGCTACACTTTCTACTTTCGCTCCGAGTAATTCCATTCGGAACACATTTAATTTTTGACGTCTTACATCTTCTTCTCCCATAAAAATAACACATTCTAACCCGAGAAGAGCACATACAGTAGCTGTTGCAACTCCGTGTTGTCCGGCTCCTGTTTCAGCGACAACTTTTTTCTTGCCCATTCGCACTGCAAGTAGTGCCTGACCGATTGTATTGTTAATTTTATGAGCTCCTGTATGGTTCAAATCTTCACGTTTTAAATAAATCTTTGCACCACCGCAATACTTCGTCATATTTTCAGCATAATATAGCGGTGTTTCTCTTCCGACGTACGTTTTTAAATAATGATTTAATTCCTTTTGAAATGCTTCATCTTGCATCGCTTCTTTATATGCTTCTTCTAGTTCTAGTACAGATTGCATTAACGTTTCTGGAACGTATCGTCCTCCGTATATACCGTAATGTCCTTTTTCATCTGGATATGCGTAGTTCATTTGGAACACTCCTTCGCTTTTATAATAAATTGTTTTATTTTCTCTACATCTTTCTTTCCTTCTGTCTCTACTCCGCTGCTCACATCGACCATATAAGGCCGAACAGTTCGAATTGCTTCTTCTATATTAAGAGCGTTTAATCCACCAGCTAATATCGTTTTCTTTCGCAATTCTTTTGGCATATGCCCAAGTAGTTCCCATGAAAATGTCTTTCCATTTCCTCCATGAAACTTTTCTTTCGGGCTATCAAATAATATATAATCCGTTTCATACCCTTGAGCGTTTTTCATATCACTCTCTGAAGTTACTCCTAGTGATTTTATAGACGGAATATTCAATCTTCTAATTTGATAATTATCTTCATCTCCATGTAGTTGTACATATGTTAACCCGCACTCATCTGCAATTTTCTGGATCACTTCTACTGATTCATTTACGAAAACACCGATTTTTAACACGTTGGCTGGAAGCTCCTGAATGATTTCTTCCGCTCTCTTTGGAGTGATTTTTCGCTTACTTTCTGCAAAAACAAATCCGAGTGCATCTGCACCGTATTCGCAAGCACGTTTTGCTGTTTCCATATCAGTGATGCCGCAAATTTTCACTTTCATATATTCACCTTACAGTCTTCAAAAAAGTTACTAATAGAAGATGATGTCATAAGTGCCTCTCCAATTAATACACCTTTTGCTCCGGCTTTTTTAACACGAATAATATCCTCTTTTGAATGAATCCCGCTTTCACTAATCCAAAGTAATTTCTCCTCATTCAATCTTTTTCCAAGCTTTTCAGTTTGGCTTAAATCTACTTCGAACGTTTTTAAATTACGGTTATTAATACCAATAACGTGCGGATTTAATACAATCGCAGTTTCTAATTCCTGTTCATCATGAACTTCAACAATCGCTTCCAATCCTTTTTCTAACACGTAGCTATACAACTCTTTTAACTTCTCTTTCGTTAACGCTGCTACAATTAGTAAAATAATATCTGCTCCCGCTTCATACGCTCTATCGATTTGAATCTTATCTATTATGAAATCTTTACATAAAAGCGGAATGTTACTTTCTTCTCTTGCTGTTTGTAAATCGTGAAACGATCCTTTAAAAAATTGACCATCTGTTAAAACAGAGACTGCTCCTGCACCACATTTCTCATATGTTTGCACTTGTCTTCGTACGTCAACGTGTAAATTGATATCTCCTTTTGATGGTGATGCTCGCTTTACTTCTGCAATGACAGTAAACTGCTGTAACGCTTCTACAAGTGAATGTGTCTTTCTTTTTGTTTTTACTGGTGTATATATTTCATACAACTCCGCAACTTCCCTTCGCTTCTGTTCTACAATTTTATCTAAAATCGTCCCCACTTTAGTTCACCCTTTCTAATTTTTCGTTGCTTGCTGCAATTAATAAGTTTAATTTGGTTAATGCTTTTCCAGAGTCAATGCTATGTGCCGCGAGTTTAATTCCTTCTTCAATCGTTTCCGTTTTTCCATTTGCGAAAAGAGCTAGACCTGCATTTAATAAAACGGTATCACGATAAACACTCTTTTCTCCGCTCAATACGCCGACTGTAATCTTTGCATTTTCTTTTGAATTCCCCCCTCTAATTTCTTCATTTTTCACTCTTGAAAAACCATACTTTTCTGGATCAATACTCATTTCTACTATTTCATTATCTTTTAAAATGACTACGTGATTTTCCCCTTGTAATGACGCTTCATCTAAAAAACCACTTCCATTTACGACAAGCGCTTGTTTCCGGCCTAACTTTTGTAATACTTGTGCAACTGGTAATAACATATCTCGTTTATAAATACCGACAAATTGTGTTTCTAAATTCACTGGATTTGTTAAAGGACCAATTAAATTAAAGATCGTCGGCACGTTTAACTCTTTTCTTATTTTCATAATGCGCCTTAGTGCTGGATGCATCACTGGTGCAAATAAAAATGCAATGCCCACATGCTCTAGTAAATAATCAATTTCGTTTGGCGTACTACTAATATTTACACCTAGTTCTTCTAATAAGTCTGCACTTCCTGTTTTACTAGAAACAGCACGATTACCATGTTTTGCAACCTTTACGCCAGCTCCTGCCAGTACGAATGCTGATGTTGTGCTAATATTAAACGTTTGAGCACCGTCACCACCCGTCCCGCAATTGTCCATTGCTCCTTGTATATGGTTCGAAAATGGTAGTGCCTTTTCGCGAAGAGCTCGAACGAGACCGTATATTTCTTCTGCATTTTCACCTTTCGCTTTCAGTAAGACTAAGAAAGCTGCAATTTCACTTTCTAATATGTTTTCACTTAATAAAAGTAGTCCTGCTTTATACATTTCCTCTTCTGTTAAATGTTGACCCTCCACTAATTTACGAAGATAGTTATTCATACTCTTTCCTCCTCTTTTACTTCTGTTAAAAAGGCACGTATTAACTTTCCGCCTTCTTCTGTTGCGATTGATTCCGGATGAAACTGTAATCCGAAGAGCGGATAATAATTGTGACGGACTGCCATTATCTCTCCGTCGTCCATCGCTGTCGCTAATATGTCAAAACACTCTGGCAAGCTCGTTTGCTCTGCAACAAGGGAATGATAGCGCATTGCCGTTAACGGCTGTGTAGCGTATGAAAAGATTGACATTCCGTTATGTTTCACACGCGATGTTTTTCCATGTTTAATACGTTCTGCTCTAACAATGTCTCCTCCAAATGCAGCTATGATCGCTTGGTGACCAAGACAAATCCCTAATATGGGAACGTTCTTATAAAAATGACGGATGACGTCGATACAAATGCCAGCATCCTCTGGTTTTCCTGGTCCTGGTGAAAGTACAATTCCTCTTGGATTCATCTCTTCTAACTGTTCTATCGTTATTTCATCATTTCTTACAACTACAATTTCTTCTTCATGTTCGCCTAACAGTTGATACAAGTTATATGTGAACGAATCGTAATTATCGATAAGTACAATCATTTCATTACCTCCAAAAGCGCTCTCGCTTTATTTAATGTTTCTTCATATTCAGCTACTGGATCTGAATCGTAAACGACTCCTGCTCCTGCCTGAACGTATGCTTTTTCATCCTTTACGACCATCGTTCGAATAGCGAGCGCCATATCAAGATTTCCTGAAAAACTAACGTATCCAACTGCACCAGCGTATACATTTCTTTTTTCATTCTCTAGTTCATTTATAATTTCCATCGCTCTAATTTTCGGAGCTCCAGAAACCGTTCCTGCTGGTAAGCAATACGCTAACGCATCAAATCCGCCCATTTGTTTTCGCAATGTTCCGTAAACTTCAGATACAATGTGCATAACGTGAGAGTATTTTTCTACTTTCATATATTTATCTATCGTAACCGAGCCGATTTCGCTCACTCTACCAATATCGTTTCGCCCAAGATCTACAAGCATCATATGCTCTGCTCGCTCTTTCTCATTGCCTAACAGTTCTTTTGCGATTTCCTCGTCTTCCCTCTTCGTTTTCCCCCTCGGCCTTGTACCAGCAATTGGATTCGTCATCACTTTATCCTCCCTTACTGATAGTAAACTTTCCGGCGAAGAACCGAGTACAACATAATCTTGAAAATCGATATAGAACATATATGGTGATGGATTTGCAATTCGAAGTTTTCGGTATAACCAGAATGGATCCCCAATACATTCACTTTGTAAACGCTGTGATAGTACGACTTGGAATATGTCTCCCGCTCTTATATATTCTTTCGCAATTTCTACCATCTCACAAAACTCTTTTTCCGTTATAGAAGAAGTGAATGATAATGTGGATTGTATTGCATTTACTTCAGCTTCTTCTCCTTGTAGCACTTCCTCTTTGTATACTCGTAGCCTTTCGTATACTTCCTCATAATCTGTTGAATCATCTTCCCTGCATACATATACAAACGACAACTTTTGGCGTAAATGATCGTAAACGATAAACTCACGATATAGTAAAAGGTGTACTTCCGGAATATTTAATGGGTCGTGTAAATCCGCTCCAATGTTTTCATACTGCCGAATGACATCATATCCAATATAACCAACTGCTCCTCCGCAAAATGGAAATAGACTGTCTACTTGTGATGGTACGATTACTTCTTCTAACACTTGCAGTACGTTACCTTGTAACTTTTCTGTCCGGCCGTAAATCGTTCGTTCCACTTCCGTACCAACGCTTTTCACTTCTCCATAAGGATTACATCCCAAGTAAGAATAACGTCCTTTATCTTGATGAAGCTGTGAACTTTCTAATAAGAATTTCTTCTTCCCTTTCATACGTCTATATAAAGAAATTGGCGTAATGCTATCTCCTTCTTCTTCAGTGATTACTAAAAATGTCTTTCTCTCTCTTTTTTGTTTTATAAATTCTTCTTTCGTCATCATGTCCTTCACCTCACCCTGAAAAATAAAAAAGTCCCCTACATATCGAAAATATGTAGAGGACGATAAATATACCGCGGTACCACCTCGTGTTGGATGCAAAAGCATCCCGCTTTGTTCAGGTACAAAATTTATACCTTATCCTTGTAACGGCGGAACCCGGGTTGCCTACTGAAAATAATTGTTCAGCATACCTCTCGTAAGCCCATTCCGTATATGGCACCGTACCGGGCTCCCACCTATTCCCGGCTCTCTGTAACGTCTCCAATATACGTACTCTTCTTACTTAAACGATTTCATTTATTTAATTTTTTATACACAAAAAGGGAGTACTCATCCTATAGAAAGGACGGGTACTCCCGTGGTGCCACCTTAATTCGTTACAAATGTAACGCACTTTACCGTATCAAAAACAATACGTGTCTCTTGTATCGATGAGATCATGTCGCCAAAGCCTACTTCTTTCGTTTCGGTTTGGAAGCTCCGAAGCCCATTCCACATCAATTCCATACTGATTCGCACCAACCATCAGCTCTCTGACATGTTCATCATGTGTACTCTTCTTCATCAACGCTTGCATTTTTTTAAGTTGCACTCATTATAGACCTGACTTTTTTTACAAGTCAATACTTTTTTAAAAATTTTATTTTTCTTTCCTTTCAATATTATATTGACAAAACAACCTCTTTTTATGTAAATATAATAAATACTCTATTAAAAATAAGGTTTTTTGTATGAATATTATATATTAAAAAAGTAAAATAACATCAAAAAACGCTTACATTTCTGAAAATTCGTATTTCTATATGGATTTTTCAGAATAATCATGATAGATTATAAAGTGAAACTTTAATCAATCAGGTATTAACGCATCAAAAGACATGACAAAAGGAAGGGGAACTTCATGAGTACGCAGATGTTAACTTTAACTTCAATCTCTATTTACATGCTCGGGATGTTAGTAATCGGCTATTTCGCCTATAAACGAACGTCCAACTTAACAGATTATATGCTTGGCGGGCGTACACTAGGCCCCGCAGTAACGGCATTAAGTGCTGGAGCATCCGATATGAGCGGTTGGCTTTTAATGGGATTACCAGGTGCAATGTTTAGCGTTGGATTAAGTAGTAGTTGGATTGCGATCGGCCTAACACTAGGCGCATACGCAAACTGGCTTTATGTTGCTCCTCGCTTACGTACCTACTCAGAAATTGCAAATAACTCTATTACTATTCCAGAATTTTTGGAACACCGTTTCCACGACAAATCTCATATGCTACGTTTAGTATCTGGACTTGTTATTATGATTTTCTTTACTTTCTATGTAGCTTCAGGATTAGTTTCAGGCGCTGTATTATTTGAAAATTCATTTGGTATGAACTACCACGTTGGATTATTCATTGTTGCAGGCGTTGTTGTAGCTTACACATTATTTGGTGGGTTCTTAGCAGTAAGTTGGACAGACTTCGTGCAAGGAATCATTATGGTAGTCGCTCTTATTCTTGTTCCTATCGTAACAATTATGAATTCGAATGGACTTGGACCTGCATTTGATACAATCCGCTCTGTAGATCCAACACGTTTAGATATTTTTAAAGGTGCCTCTACTTTAGGAATGATTTCTTTATTCGCATGGGGGCTTGGTTATGTTGGACAACCTCATATTATCGTACGCTTTATGGCGATTTCGTCCGTAAAAGAACTGAAAAGCGCACGAAGAATTGGTATGAGCTGGATGATTTTCTCTGTTGTCG
This sequence comes from Bacillus cereus group sp. BfR-BA-01349, assembly GCF_022663795.1. NCBI lineage: Bacteria > Bacillati > Bacillota > Bacilli > Caryophanales > Bacillaceae > Bacillus > Bacillus cereus group sp. BfR-BA-01349. The sequence continues at coordinate 114,424 of NZ_JAKUGE010000006.1, read as the reverse complement.
GAGCTATGTTTACTGGTCTTATCGGTATTGCTTACTATTCACAACAAGAGTTAACATTATCTAACCCGGAAACAATTTTCCTTGAACTAGGAAAAATTTTATTCCATCCACTTATTACTGGATTCTTATTAGCCGCTATTTTAGCAGCGATTATGAGTACAATCTCATCTCAGTTACTCGTTACTTCAAGTGCAGTAACGGAAGACTTATATCGTACATTCTTTAAACGCTCTGCCTCTGATAAAGAGCTTGTATTTGTCGGTCGTATGGCTGTACTTGTTATTGCATTAGTTGGATGCGCTTTAGCGTTTAAACAAAATGATACAATTTTAGCTCTTGTTGGATACGCTTGGGCTGGGTTCGGTTCTTCATTTGGACCTGCTATTTTATTAAGCTTATATTGGAAACGTATGACGAAATGGGGCGCACTTGCCGGTATGATTTCTGGTGCCGCTACTGTTATTATATGGACTCAATTCAAATTCTTAAAAGATTTCTTATATGAAATGATTCCAGGCTTCGCTATTAGTTTACTAGCCATCGTAATTGTTAGTTTACTAACACAACCTTCAAAAGAAGTTGAAGAGCAATTTGAGGATTTCGAAAAACAACATCTTCATAATTTATAAAAAAATCTCTGCTGTTATCATAACAGCAGAGATTTTTTACAGTTCGACAATCTTCTTATCAAATTTAACAAATTCTTTATGTTTCGTTAAATTTAACATAACACTACTCCTTTATAGTATGAGTATCAGCACTTATACAGAAAGGGGACTTCAACATGTTAGCAGCTTTCCAGCAACAACAAACACGAAAATTTTCACCTATCACAAATACTTCTGCGTCTTGTTTAAACATGCAACCTAATCCGCCTAAAATTTCAATTGCTCCTTCTGTTATTTCAGTCATCGGTGTTCATATGGAAAAACATAAATTAAAAATAAAAACGGGACAAAACATTGTGTTATCAGCTTCCATTTTACCAATACAAGCAACGAATAAAGAGCTTATTTGGTCAAATATGAATTCTGATATCATCACCATATATCCAAAAGATGACACCGTAACGATTACTGGAAAAAGTGCAGGTAAAGCAGTCGTAATTGTCACAACTGCTGAAGGCAAATTCCGTGACCTATGTGTCATTCATGTACAACCTTATATGACAAATCCAAAGTAAAAGAGTGGCTTCGTAGCCACTCTTTTACTTGATTCCAATATTTGAGTTTTTACTTTTTACAAGATTAATAAAAAAAGATGAAGATTTATCTTGTTTATGATGGTTGAAATTCGAAATTGCCTGTTCTTCTGTATAAAAATTTGATGTAACTTCTTTCCCTGCTTGATCTATACTATGTTGCCTAACGCATCCTTTTAATACAAAATAACATTTTAACGGAACATTTCCTTGTCTTAGGAATACTGTTCCTTTTTTATATTCTTCAATTTGTAATTCACTGAGGATCATTTGCTACTCTTCTTCACTTAGTGTTGTAAATCTATTCATATACTTCTTTAACATCTCTTCCATTTTCCTCCCCCTTCTACGCCCGCATTTCTATAAAACAAAAAGAGAAGTATCATAACTTCTCTTTTCTTCTCCAACATTATAATTCCTGTGTATACACTGGCTCATTTACGACATTTTTTGCTATTCGCTTTTGTTGCTGCAGTAAGAAAACAGATACACCAAACAATACGAGCATGCTACCGATAATCTGCATTGCATTTAATTTTTCTCCAAGTAAGAAGAACGCAAGTATAGATGCTCCAACAGGTTCTCCTAAAATACTCATTGAAATTGTCGTTGCATTCACATAATTTAACAGCCAATTATTAATTACATGTGACACTGTCGGCACAACCGCAAGTAAAAGAAAAACAGTCCAATCCCACTTCGTATAACCTGTAAAGGGTACTTGTAATATGACATTATAAATCCCCATAAAAAGACCTGCGCACGCAAAGACTGTAAAGCTATAAATCCAGTGTGATACTTTCTTCACTGTCGTTTGCCCGATAAATAAATAACCGACAACTGCTATTACACTTAGAAAGGATAATATGTCACCATAAATTGCTTGCTTACTTAAACCTAAATCTCCCCAACCAATGCACATTACTCCTAAAATAGCGATTCCCATCGTTGCAATGGCTGAATATGTTGTTCTTTCTTTAAATAGAAAAAAACCTCCAACTAAAGATACGATCGGTTGAAGTGCCAAAATAATTGTTGAACTAGCAACTGTTGTATGCTTTAAAGATTCAAACCATAAAAGAAAATGAAGTGCTAAAAAGAAACCAGATCCAATTAAAAAGCCCCAATCTTTCATTTGAATCTTATTAAATTCCTCTCTTTTTTTCCATACGATAGGCAGCATAATAAGTACGATAATCCATAAGCGGTACATACTTAATATTGAAGATGGTGCTGAGGACATCTTTACAAAAACTGCTGCAAAGGAAATGGCAATTATAGAAATAGCCAATGGTAGTGCGATTGATTTTTCTTGTTTCAAATCCTGTCTCCCCTCTCACCTGTCAAAAATCCCACTTCATTATATCCGTTTTCTTTCGTAACTTAAATACTAATTTTTTAGATTCTTCGTACCATTATGGTAAAATAGAAATTAAGGCACCAATTAGTGAATATTTCTTTCCTTTTCACTACAAGCGTCGCTCTTACAATCGTTACAGTAAATTTTTATTTAGGGGGATCTACATGAGTCAAACAATAGGGAGAATTGAAGAAATTTCATTTTATAGCGCATCACTTCAAGAAGACGTTACACTTCTCGTTTATTTACCAGTAAATTACACACCACTGCACAAACATACAGTTGTAATTGTACAAGATGGTAGAGATTATTTTCAGCTCGGTAAAGCGCACCGTGTAATTGAGCGCCTTCGTGAAACCGGAGAAATTGACCGTACAATTATTGTCGGTATTCCATATAAAAATGTACATGATCGTAAAGAAAAATATTTCCCAAATGAAGTAAAAAATGCTGCATATATTCGTTTCCTTGCTCACGAGCTTGCACCATATATTGATGAAAATTATCCAACGTACCAAATGGGGAAAGGTCGTGTGTTAATTGGTGATTCTCTTGGCGGAACAGTTTCCTTTATGACTGCAATTATGTATCCGCATACATTCGGTAAAGTCGTTATGCAATCACCATTTGTGGATGAGACAGTGATGAACTTAGCAAAAGAATTCAAAGATCCACAGGCATTAGAACTGTATCACGTCATCGGTACAGAAGAAACGGCTGTAAAGCGTACTGATGGACAAGTATCTGATTTCGTAGGGCCGAACCGTGAGTTAAATACGCTTCTTACAGCTAGAAACTTCATCACGCATTACGAGGAATTTGAAGGCAATCATACTTGGAAATATTGGCAGACTGATTTACCGAAAGCCTTCTCTCATATTCTATCAATGAAATAATAGAGAGCAGTATTCAGAATAATTTGATATAATAGATAAAGAGATTTATTTATCTCAAAATCTAACTAGACTTACAAAGGGAGGAATTGGAACATGAAATTAGGCATTGTAATTTTCCCATCTAAAATGATTCAAGATAAAGCGAACGGATTGCGTAAACGTTATGACCCGCACTACGCATTAGTTCCGCCACATATTACATTGAAAACACCCTTTGAGGCGCAAGATGAACAATTAGAGTCGATTGTAAACGAGTTACATACAATCGCAAGTAAAACGAACCCTTTCACCCTTCATGTTGGGAAAGTTGGTTCATTCGCACCTGTTAATAACGTCCTTTACTTTAAAGTAGAAAAAACACCTGAACTTACTTTCTTAAATGAAGAAATGCATAGCGGGTTATTCACGCAAGAACGCGAATATGCTTTCGTACCTCATTTAACAATCGGACAAGGCTTATCAGATGCAGAGCATGCTGATGTGTTGGGCCGATTACGTATGAAAGATTTCTATTACGAACAACCAATTGATCGTTTCCATCTTCTATATCAATTAGAAAATGGAACATGGACTGTACACGAAACATTCCGTCTTGGAAAGGGGAACAACTAATTTGCACGCACAGATTGTACAAACGGACGAACAACTAAGAGATGCATTCTCTGTACGTAAACAAGTGTTTGTAAATGAACAACGTGTCTCTGCTGAAGAAGAGTACGATGAGTTTGAAGAAACTTCAACACACGTTGTTATATATGACAATGATGTTCCAGTTGGTGCTGGACGTTTTCGCACCCTTGATGGTATCGGAAAAATGGAACGCATTTGCGTGCTAAATTCCCATCGTAAAAAAGGCATCGGAAAAATTGTTATGGATTCGCTTGAAGCGTATGCAAAAGAAAATTCGCTACCGAAATTGAAACTTCACGCTCAAACACATGCTGAAGATTTCTATAAAAAACTTGGATATGTAACAAGTTCTGATGTATTTATGGAAGCAAATATCCCGCACGTCGTAATGATAAAAGAATTGTAATTTGAAAGCAGGAGGTGACCCCTCCTGTTTTTTTACATTGCTATTTTCTTTTTCTTCCGCTAAAGTTAAATGTTGATGCTATAGTTTTGAAGGTGAACATATGACACAAGAAAAATTTTCACAAAAATCGTTAACACACGCTGATATTCCGCGTGCGACATTTCATATTCCAAAAACATCTACCCATTTAATTATGGAAGAAGATGTAGATGCGGCTTATTTCCGCGCTCTCGAGCAACAAAATGTTTTTTTAAACGAAAAACAATTAGAAGCCGTGCGCACAACAGAAGGTCCTGTTCTTACACTAGCTGGTGCCGGAAGCGGGAAAACATCTGTTTTAACAACTCGCGTTGGTTATTTAGTAAATGTAAAACAAGTTCATCCACGAAATATTTTATTACTTACATTTACACAAAAAGCAGCTGAAGAAATCCGAAGTCGTGTTGCGAAGTTACCAGGTATGAATCATGCAGCAAGTAGCTACGTTGTTGCTGGTACATTCCACTCTGTTTTCTTAAAATTGCTTCGTAGTCAAGGGTATAATCAGCAAATTTTAGCAAATGAAAAACATAAACAAATTATGATAAAAAAAATTTTAAAAGAATTGCGTTTAAAAGACGATTACGATGCGGAAACGATGCTCGCGATGATTTCACTTGAGAAAAACAAATTAAATCGTCCGAAAGATGTAAAAGCGAAAACACCAGTCGAACAAGAATTTAAAGAAGTATACGAACGTTTTGAAGAGGTAAAACAAAGATACAATTATATTGATTTCGATGACATCTTATTGGAAACATATTATATGTTAGAAAATAATGCTCCTTTACTAACTCAATTACAACAACGTTTTCACTACATTGAAGTAGATGAGTTTCAAGATACATCCTATGCACAATATGAAATTGTAAAATTGTTAGCCACGCCAAGAAATAATTTGTTCATCGCAGGTGATGATGATCAAGCAATTTATGGCTGGCGGGGAGCAAGTCACCAAATTATTTTATCTTTTCCAAAAGAATTTGATAACACAACAATCATTGCACTAAATACGAATTATCGATCCAATCCCTTTATCGTCGGGCTTGGAAATGAAGTTATAAAATTAAATCAAGAACGTTTTGATAAAGAGCTATACTCTGTTCGTGAAGAAGGTGTACAACCTTTTTATTCAAGACCTGCTACGACTCTTGATGAAGCAAATCAAATTTTACAGCTCATTCAAGAAAAAGTAGATAGCGGTGAACGAAACTATAAAGATTTTTGTTTACTATATCGCACACATTCTGTAAGTCGTTCGTTACTTGATCAGCTTACCATTCATAAAATCCCGTTTATTAAACACGGAGCGAGCCAATCATTTTATGAACATTCTTTAATTAAGCCTGTATTAGATCATCTACGACTTGTGATTGAGCCGTTTCGACTAGAATCACTTTCAAACATATTGCCGACGATGTATATCGGACGTGATGATTGTATTTCATTTATTGAACGTGAACAATGGAAATATGGTGAGGGGCGCTTCCCTTCTCTTCTTCATTTCTTACTATTAAATCCAAGCTTAAAACCTTTTCAAGTGAAAAAGGTAAATGAGCGCATCGATTTTATTAAATTTATAAAAGAATTAGAACCGAAAAAAGCATTAAAAGAAATCATTCATGGTAAAGGAAAATATTTAGAGTACTTGCAAAGTAACGATCGTTCTTCCTTTACAATGCATAAAGACATACAAGAAGAAATGTTGGAAGAATTAATGGAGTCTGCCACTCGTTTCACCGATATTCCAGCTTATTTACAATTTATCGACGAGGCGATTCAAGGTCAAAAAGAAATGGAAGCATTAAAAACAATGCCGCAAAAAGATGCCGTTTCACTTATGTCAATTCATAACGCAAAAGGCCTTGAATTTCCATGTGTCTTTTTACTTGGAGCGAGTGATGGAATCCTGCCCCATACTTCTTCTTTAAAAGATGCAAATGATCGTGTTACGGAAACTTCTGAAGCGTTAGAAGAAGAACGCCGGTTACTGTATGTCGCCATTACACGTGCGAAAGAAGAACTTTACATTTCTTCTCCGCAATTTTTCAGAGGAAAGAAATTAGATATATCTCGTTTTTTATATACTGTGCGAAAAGATTTACCTGAAAAGACATCCACTAAATAAGGATGTCTTTTTTTATATCACGCTATGTACATCCCTCCTATATAAATTCCTTGTTTTTATCGTGAGAATTAACGTAATATCAGCCATATCCCACTCATATTGTAATAGTGTATGTCAGAACTCACGAGAAGGAGTGAACATAATGAGCTGCAATTGTAATGAAGATCATCAACATGAGTGTGATTTCAACTGTGTATCGAATGTCGTTCGTTTTATACATGAACTACAAGAATGTGCAACGACAACATGTGGATCTGGTTGCGAAGTTCCATTTTTAGGTGCACATAACAATGCATCAGTAGCGAATACACGTCCTTTTATTTTATACACAAAAACCGGAGAACCTTTCGAAGCATTTGCACCATCTTCAAGCCTTACTAGTTGCCGATCTCCCATTTTCCGCGTAGAAAGTATAGATGATGACGACTGTGCTGTATTGCGTGTATTAACTGTAGTTTTAGGTGATGGTACCGCTGTACCACCTGGTGACGACCCAATCTGTACGTTTTTAGCTGTACCAAATGCAAGACTAATATCAACCTCCACTTGCATTACTGTTGATTTAAGTTGCTTCTGCGCTATTCAATGCTTACGTGATGTTTCTATTTAAAACTAAATAATGAGTTAAGCATGGATTGGGTGGCAGATAATTCTGCCACCCAATCCATGCTTAAAGAGTATTCTTATGTAAATTTCTTAAAATTGGGAACTTGTCTAGAACATAGAACCTGTCCTTTTCATTAACTGAAAGTAGAAACAGATAAAGGAGTGAAAAACATGTTCTCTTCTGATTGCGAATTTACTAAAATCGATTGCGAGGCAAAACCAGCTAGTACACTACCTGCCTTTGGTTTTGCTTTCAATGCTTCTGCACCTCAGTTCGCTTCACTATTTACACCACTACTATTACCTAGTGTAAGTCCAAACCCAAATATTACTGTTCCTGTAATCAACGATACAGTAAGTGTCGGAGATGGCATTCGAATTCTACGAGCTGGTATTTATCAAATTAGTTATACATTAACAATTAGTCTTGATAACGTACCTACTGCACCAGAAGCTGGTCGTTTCTTCTTATCATTAAATACACCAGCTAATATTATTCCTGGATCAGGTACAGCAGTTCGTTCTAACGTTATTGGTACTGGTGAAGTAGATGTATCCAGTGGTGTCATTCTTATTAACTTAAATCCTGGTGACTTAATTCAAATTGTGCCAGTTGAGTTAATTGGAACTGTAGACATCCGTGCGGCAGCATTAACAGTTGCACAAATTAGCTAGTAAAAAGCGGTATTTCTAATACAGAAATACCGCTTTTTATACATAATAAAAAACACTCACAGTAGCATGAGTGTTTCATTCTTCATATTGTTTTATTGTGTTCTTCTTTTTCCCGCAATTGCATCCCTTTTTCTTCACAAATCCTTGTTGTTGTAATTGTTCTTGATATGCCTGTTGTTGTGCTTGGTGTTGTTGCTGTATTTGATACCACTGCTGCAGGTCATATGAATTTTGCCTTGGATTATTGCTCACAGCAAACATCTCCTCTACTGTCAATTCTGTCTATTTACTATATGAACAACTTTTTATTTCCGTTCCCTCATTCTTTTAAACTCCGCTTTTTCTCGTATTATGAAAATATATTATTCTCCCATAAAATATCCTGTAATCGTTTCAATGATTGCTGCTGCACCTGCAATAGCTAATAATGCAAGTAACGGCTCCGCAACGATAGGGATCCAATTATATAAAACTAATAAAAAAGCACTAACCCATACACCTGTACACCAATAACAGCTTAATAATTCGCCAATCCACTTTCTTAATCCTTTACCTTTCACTTTTGTAAACGTTGATACACTTCCATCCGGCTCCGTAATCTCTAATTCATCAATAAATGGTCTTCGCAAAAAGGCTGTTATTTTATCATATACAATTAAACGAGTGAGCCTAAAAGCTGCTAACGCGAAAATAAAAAATAAAAGCCAGCTTGTAAACAGCATAATTTCACCTTCCCTTATCCTCTTTCGCCTATTTTAAAAAAAAGGTCTTGAGATTGTGACCAAATCTCCTCGACTCCAATATCTTATTAATGTAAATACAAACAAGAAGATAAGGAGTGACATTAATGAGTTGTAACGAAAATAAACACCATGGCTCTTCTCATTGTGTAGTTGACGTTGTAAAATTCATCAATGAATTACAAGATTGTTCTACAACAACATGTGGATCTGGTTGTGAAATCCCATTTTTAGGTGCACACAATACTGCATCAGTAGCAAATACACGCCCTTTTATTTTATACACAAAAACTGGAGAACCTTTTGAAGCATTCGCACCATCAGCAAGCCTTACTAGCTGCCGATCTCCAATTTTCCGTGTGGAAAGTGTAGATGATGATAGCTGTGCTGTGCTACGTGTATTAACTGTAGTATTAGGTGACAGTTCTCCGGTACCACCTGGTGACGATCCAATTTGTACGTTTTTAGCTGTACCAAATGCAAGATTAATATCGACAACTACTTGCATTACTGTTGATTTAAGCTGTTTCTGTGCGATTCAATGCTTACGCGACGTTTCTATCGTAAAGTAAACTAAAAACTATTGGGGTGGTAGAAGCTTTCTACCACCTTTACATATTTAAAAGCCGGCCATACTAATCGATTGGATATCATCTATAGACAACCTAATATCTCTCATACTATTTTGCGGCATAATAGATACAATGCCATTACGATACGATATGATTGATCCAACATAAGAAACTGTAGCTGTTTTTATTCTGCATCTTACTTTCGGAATGTAATGAGGGCGGTTTAGTAAAAAATGAATTTTTTCATCATTATCCATATCCTTAAATGATTTATTATACGGGACAGTTCTTACTGGTTCTGGTTCTTGCTCTTCTTGTTCTGCATGTTCTTCTTTTTCCTCTTCTTCTATTTTTTCTTCCACTTGCTGCTCTTCTTGTTGTTCTTGTTCTATTACCTCTTCCACAGCACTACTTACAATATTTTCTTGTTTATTACTTTGCTCTTTTTGATCTTCATTTTCAAAGTTTGTCAGGATAATTCTTTTTATTTTCGGTGCAGCAAGTTCTAAACTTACTTGCGTGATATATAACAACGGTTTTCCAACTGTTGAACTTTTATTTTTATTCTTCACACTCGTCCCTCCCACTTCCATACGTAGCTAAATAAATCGTGTACTATTATAGTTATATTCATTACGTAGTAAGAACTTTCGTTAAAAATCGTTCTTTCTCAGAACAAATAAAAAGGACAATCTCAGCATTTAGAGATTGTCCTTTAAAAATTAATATTATATTTATCCTAGGATATGATACCCTGAATCAACGTGAAGGTTTTCTCCTGTTACACCGCGTGCTAAATCACTGAATAGGAATACTGCTGTATCGCCAACTTCTTCTTGCGTTGTTGTACGACGAAGTGGTGCGCGCTCCTCAATTTCTCTTAAGATTGAGTTAAAATCGCCTACACCTTTTGCAGATAACGTACGAATTGGTCCTGCAGAAATAGCGTTAACACGAATACCGTGTTGACCTAAATCGTTCGCTAAATATTTCACGCTCGCTTCTAATGAAGCTTTCGCAACACCCATAACGTTATAATTTTTCACAACACGCTCGCCGCCAAGGTATGTTAACGTTAAAATATTTCCGCCTTCTGTCATTACTTTTTTTGCTTCTCTTGCTACAGCTGTTAAAGAGAATGCGCTAATATTTTGTGCAAGTAAAAATCCATCGCGAGAAGTATCTACAAACTCACCTTTTAAGTCATCGCGATTTGCAAAAGCAATACAATGTGCTACACCGTGAATAGTACCTACTTCTTGTTTAATTGTTTCAAAGCAAGCTGTAAGTTCCTCATCATTCGTTACATCACAAGGTAATACAAGTGATTCTTGTCCTTCTAATGTGTCCGCTAATTCACGAACGTTTCTTTCTAAACGTTCTCCTGCATATGTGAATATTAATTTTGCACCTGCATTATGCAAAGAGCGAGCAATTCCCCATGCAATACTTCTTTGGTTCGCAACGCCCATAACAACAAATGTTTTCCCTTGTAATAGTTCCATGATATATCCTCCCAGAAATACTTATACTTGTTATTAGTACCTGATACTATAATTATAGTACCATAAAACCGCTTAAAGGCAAACAAAAAAGTCATTAACAGAAATTTGTTAATGACTTTTGGTTTCTATAAAAAACCGCTCTAATCCTTCTTCCCAAGACGGCATTTGTGAAAAACCATTTAATCGTAGCATGTTATGTTGAAAAACAGAATATTTGGGTCTCGCAGCTGCAGCCCCGAATTCTTCCGTTGAAACAGGTAATACATTCACTTTCATATTGGCGTACGAAAATATCTTTTGTGCAAATTCAAACCAAGAGCATGAACCACTGTTTGATACGTGGTATGTACCGTATAAAGAAGTATGAATGAGCTTATTAATAACCATATTTAAATCCGCCACATACGTAGGAGAGCCAACTTGATCCGCTACAACGGATATTTCATCTCTTTCTTTTCCTAATCGCATCATCGTTTTCACGAAATTATTTCCATATTTACCATATAGCCACGATGTGCGAACGATAAAATATTTATTATGTAACTCTTTGACGAACTGCTCCCCCGCATACTTAGAGGCCCCATATATATTTATCGGCGCTGGACTATGAAATTCGTCGTATCCATCTGGTCTGGCACCTTGAAATACATAATCAGTACTAATATAAACTAGCTTCGCCCCTACTAATTGTGAAGCAACCGCTACATTTCGAGCTCCGATTGCATTTATTCTATACGCAAAATCCTGTTCTTTCTCCGCATGATCTACTTTCGTATAGGCAGCACAATGAATAATTATATGTGGTTTTATTTCTTGTACCACTTGTTGTATTCGGGATATATTTGTCACATCTAATAACTTTTTATCAAATGGATATATATCATATTCTTCAGAGTCTAACTCTTCAAATAGTTGCTTTCCTAATTGACCGTTTGCTCCTGTTATGATAACCCTCTCTTTCATTTAACATGCCCCTTACTGGTCTTTTAGTGGTTTCCACCATTCCTTATTCTTTTCATACCATTTCACCGTCTCTTGTAATCCTTGTTCAAACGTGTATTTCGGTTCCCAATCAAATTCATTCTTCATTTTCTCTGCATCAATCGCATAACGACGATCGTGCCCTAAACGATCTGTAACATATTCAATGTCTTTTTTTGTTTTTCCTAAAAGAGTAATAATTTGTTCCACAACTTCTACATTTGTTTTTTCATTATTTCCACCTATATTATATACTTCTCCGACACGTCCCTTATGCAGAACAACATCAATCGCACTGCAATGATCCGTTACATGTAACCAATCTCTTACATTTAAACCATCACCATATAGCGGTAGTTTTTTTCCTTCTAGTGCATTCGTAACCATTAATGGAATTAATTTTTCAGGATACTGGTACGGTCCATAATTGTTAGAACAACGCGTTACTATAACCGGTAATTGATATGTTTTATAGTAAGATAGAGCTATCATGTCCGCGCTCGCCTTACTTGAAGAATATGGACTATTTGGAGCTAACGGTGTTTTCTCTGTAAACTTCCCTGTTTTTCCTAAAGAGCCATACACTTCATCCGTTGACACTTGCACAAGTTTTATATGCGAATATTTTTTAACTAGTTCTAATAAAGTGACCGTTCCAATTACATTTGTATCATAAAAAGGAATCGGATTTTCAATACTACGGTCCACATGTGATTCAGCTGCAAAATTTACAATCACTTGTACGTCTCGCTCTTTTATAACGTGTTCTAATAGCTCTCCATTTTGAATTTCTCCTTTTACAAAAGAGTAATTCGGGTGATCCTGAAGAGATTTTACGTTATTTAAATTCCCACTATATGTTAATGCATCGTAATTTTATATGTTTCATAACTTTGTAGCATGTAATGAACGAAATTACTTCCAATAAATCCAGCCCCACCTGTTACTAATATATTCATAAACAACTCTCCTACTTAAAAACTATCTTCATATTCCTCTAGTAATGGTAATATCTGATCCTTATCGGACAATATAGGATCGGTTACTGGCCAAGGAATTGCTAAATCTTTATCTTCCCAAAGTAATCCTGAGTCATGCTCTGCGCTATAATATTCATCTACTTTATACATAACGATAGTATGCGGGACAAGCGTGCAAAATCCATGTGCAAACCCTTTTGGCACTAGTAATTGCCGATGGTTATCTGCACTTAAAATATATCCTTTCCATTGTTTAAATGTCGGTGATTTTTTTCGTAAATCAACGATAACATCATAAATTGCCCCTTGCATAACTTGAATGAGTTTCGTTTGTGCTTTCGGATTTTTTGAAAGTGTAGTCCCCAAATCGTTCCTGCCTTAGCCGAATAAGATACGTTATCCTGTACAAATGAATACGTTATCCCTAATGTTTCTAGCACCTGCTTATTATAGCTCTCTGAAAAAAAGCCACGATCGTCTCCAAACAACCTCGGTTCTAACAATTTTGCATCGGTAAAATTTGTTTCTACAACTTTCATATTCTCACCTATTCTCCGTTAAACTGTTTCCCAAAATTAATATCCCGTGCTAACGTATTCGCCTTTTGAAGCGAAGCATGAGTTCCCGCATCAGTCCACCAGCCGCTCATTTCATTATAAGTAAGTACCCCTCGCTTTAAATACCAATTATTTATATCTGTAATTTCAAGTTCTCCCCGTGCAGAAGGTTTTAATTCTTTAATATAAGAAAAGACTTTCGAATCATACAAATAAATTCCCGTAACCGCATAAGAACTTTTCGGCTCTTTCGGCTTTTCTTCAATTTCAAGTATTTTTCGGTTTTGAATATGTGCTACGCCAAATCTTTCGGGATCTTCTACAGATTGCAATAGCACTTTCGCACCTTCTTTTTGGTTTGCAAACTCTTCAACATACGGAAGAATATCATCTGAAAAAATATTATCCCCTAATATAACTACCATACGATCATTCCCGACGAAATCTTCACAAAGCCCTAACGCCTGTGCGATCCCGCCCGCTTTATCTTGCACACGATACGTAAAGGACACTCCAAATTCATGACCACTCCCTAAAAAGCTAACAACATCCCCCATATGCTCTTTACCTGTAATAATCATAATATCTGTAATATCGCATTGTTTTAGCTTATATACCGCATGATAAATCATCGGATACCGACCAACAGGAAGTAAATGTTTATTCGTTACTTTCGTTATTGGATATAATCTCGATCCAGTACCACCTGCTAAAATAATTCCTTTCACTTTGCATCTCTCCTTTATGATGGAGATAATATATCTTTGTAATGTTCTACAAACACTTTCCGGTACTTCTCATATGTATCCGCATCAAACTCATCCCCGTTGTAATGAATACACCATAAATTTGCTTGATTTGGGATACCGATTAAATAACCAGCCCTTTGAAACTCTAAAGACTGTGACACATCATAAAAGTGAAACCCTTGAAACAAATCTTCTCGCCACGGAATATCATACTGCGTTGCCATGAATAAACCATCAATTGCCTGAACTGACAAAAATGGTTGATTGCCATAAAAAACCTGATCTAAATTTAATAATTGATAATTCCGTCTTCTATACTCAATCACTTTCCCTACTAAATTTTTCCCTTCCCACCATATCCCGTTATTCGGTAAAAACTGAGCCCCAGCGACTCCTATTAAACCAAGCTTTTCATTTTCTTTAAAAAGAGATATAAGTGTAGAAAACATGTCTCGATTAATAAGATATGTATCTTGATGTATATACACTTTGTATTTCGCTGGATATGAAAGGGCTCGGTTGTAAGCACTTGCCATACTTTGTGCATCTCGTATCGGAAAAATTTGTACTGTGTAACCTGGGGGAACAAAAATGTTTCTTATTTGGCTCTCACATTGTTTGAAAAGCTCCTCATTATTTACACAAACAACGACTAATATTGTATGATCTTTCATTTTTGTCCCCCCTTTTATTCTTCCTTATTTACATCTGACATATAGTGTTCCACAAATATTTTCCGATACTTTTCATAGTTCGTCATATTCACATCAAAATGATAATGGATACACCAAGCATCGCGCTGTACAGGTACACCGACTGTATATCCTGCTTTTTTAAATTCAAATGATTGAGATACATCATAAAAATCAAATCCGTCAAATAAATCTTCTCGCCACGGAACATCATATTGTGTCGCCATTAATAAACCGTCAATACATTCTACAGGAATAAATGTTTTTGATTCATGATACGGTTGTTCTAAACTTGCCATATAAAACAAATCATTCATATAACCAATGACCTTTCCTACAATTCCACGCCCTTCGTTCCATACGCCAGTCGGAGGAACATATTGCGCTCCAACCATCCCAATCATCCCAAGGTGTTCATGTTCCTCAAATAATTGAAGTAATCCGTATAAAAAAGCCCTATTTATAATAAAAACATCTTGATGTAAATAAACTTTATACTTCGCTGGATGCGAAATGGCTTGATTGTATCCACTCGTCATACTTTTCGCATTTCGAATCGGCATAAATTGTACAATATACCCTGGCGGTACTAACAATTGCAATATATGACGCACGCAGTTTGCATACAATTTCCGATCATTTATACATGTAACAAATAATATTGTTTTGTCTGCAGCACTCATAATTGTGATTTTTCAGCTTCAATAATATACTGAAATACAACTGTCTCAGCCATGAAGCCACTTCCAAGACGATATTTTTTACAAATTCCATATAACTCCTCAATAAGCGGTTCATACATTTTATGATCAACATATACACGATCTACTTTACTAATAACATATCCTGCTTTTAAAAACATTCTTAGCATTTCATTAAATGTAAAGAAACGAATATGTGTTTTATCTAATAAACCATATTCTGTATACGTCCAATTTCCAGCAAGTAAGGGAGCTAATACTGAAATATGAGCAACGTTTGGTATACTTGCTAAAATCACACCATTTTGCTTTATATATGGCTTTACTTTTTCTATTACAGCCCACGGATCAAATAAATGCTCTAATACATCCCCAAATATGACGCAATCAAATTGCCCCTCCTCATAAGGAAGATCTATTTTTTCTATATCCCCTAAAATAACATGATCTAGTCTTTCTTTCGCTTTTTCTGCCGCCTCTGGAAACGCCTCAATTCCTGATACACGTGTACCATTTTCTTTAATAGCCGCTCCCAATGCACCGCTCGAGCAACCAATATCAAGAACTTCTTTCCATTCCTTTTTTATATGCTTTAATAAATTCGGATTCGCTGCATTATAATAATGTTCGGATTTTTCTTCATATAAAGAACTTTTTTCGCGATTCATTTCACACACTCCTTATGCAAATTGAATTAGAAATATAAATCTCATATGAATTCTATAAAGTGCAGTTTTTGTTCCTCCCCATTGATTATTAGTCCGCAAATAGCAGTATAAAATTTTTTATCTATATTGGTTACGTTACTGATACTCTAATATATAACCAATCTATTAGAGTTAGAATAACGATAAATCATTTCTACAAAAAACGAAACCTATTACGCTTTATATGGTTTATCAAAAACTCCACGAAAATATTTACGGTTATATTCAATTGCAGCATTATTCGGAACATAAGAAGCTGCTAATTCATTGTAATAATATGCTTTATCCTGCTCTCCTAACCTGCTATAACAAATACACATTTGTAAATAGGGTAGCCATGTGTAGCTAGCTGGACTATGGAAAGGACTTTCCGTTGCCATTGGTACTTCCGTAGCAAGTTTAAACCAAAATATCGCTTCATTATATTTTTCTTGTTCCATATATATATATCCTATTCTTGTACAATTCTCTCCTCTAGGGACGTCATACCGAAACGACTTCACACAAGATTCGATTGCCTTCTCCCACATTCCGAGCTTTGCATAGCAATCTCCTAACTTACCACATGCATAAATTTTCTCTTCATACCATCCTTCGTCTTGATTAAGAAATGTTTCATATAGAAGAACTGCATCATCATATTTTTGGTTATCCGTAGATTCATTTGCGTAATAAAATAAATCTCTCGGACTTAATTCTTCACCTGCCGCTACAGTATTTTGAAAAATTTTCAAATTACGATTTGTTACTTTTTTTTCTTTTTTATGTGTAATAGCAACATTACTACTAAAAACCTCACCAGAAATAGCTAAATACTCATGAACCTTTCCAAACCATTGAAATTGTTTTTCACGCTTTACAAGTCGATTTCTTTTTGTACAATATAAAGGTTTCCCGTTAGAATCCATTGCAAGGTGATAAGGCATCGAAACAGCATCAATTTTAGGATCTAATTCTCTTTTTAAAAGTTTCAATGCTTCTTGAGCATCTTCTAATAAGACGTCATCTGCATCTAGCCACAATATATACTCTTGCGTCGCTTTTGAAAAAGAAAAATTTCTTGCTGCTGCAAAATCATCAATCCACTGGAAATCATATATGTTAGAAGTGTATTTCTCTACGATTTCTTTCGTTCGATCGACGGAGCCTGTATCAACCACTATAATTTCATCCACAATTTTTTCAACTGTGTCTAAACAACGGGCTATTGTCTCCTCCTCATCTCGAACAATCATACATAAACTAATTGTAATTCCTTGCTTGTTCAACATAATCACCCTCTTCCAAATCAATCATATGTTATACATATACTAAACTTTCCATTTTTTTAAATTGTTCAAGTAGTTTAAGATTTCTTTTCAATAATTCAAATGTCCGTGTCATTTTCTTTCGGTTTTGCATCTACTATATAATGAACGCTTTATGGAGGTGAATTTATGTCAAATAATAATTATTCAAATGGATTAAATCCCGATGAATCTTTATCAGCTAGTGCATTTGACCCTAATCTTGTAGGACCTACATTACCACCGATACCACCGTTTACCCTTCCGACTGGGCCGACCGGGCCTACGGGACCGACTGGGCCAACTGGACCGACTGGTGACACTGGGGCTACTGGACCTACGGGGCCGACTGGTGACACTGGGGCTACTGGACCTACCGGGCCGACTGGTGACACTGGGGCTACTGGACTTACGGGGCCGACTGGTGACACTGGGGCTACTGGACCTACTGGAGCTACTGGACCTACTGGGGCTACTGGACCTACTGGGGCTACTGGACCTACTGGACCTACTGGACCATCAGGACTAGGACTTCCAGCAGGACTATATGCATTTAACTCCGCTGGGATTTCTTTGGATCTTGGACTTAATGCTCCAGTACCATTTAATACTGTTGGATCTCAGTTTGGTACAGCAATTTCTCAATTAGATGCTGATACTTTCGTAATTAGTGAAACTGGATTCTATAAAATTACTGTTATCGTATACACTGCAGCAGTAAGTCTATTAGGAGGTCTTACAATCCAAGTGAACGGAGTACCTGTACCAGGTACTGGAACGAGTTTAATTTCAGTTGGATCACCTATCGTTGTTCAAGCCATTACGCAAATTACGACAACTCCATCATTAGTTGAAGTAATTGTTACAGGACTTGGGTTATCATTAGCTCTTGGCACGAGTGCATCCATTATTATTGAAAAAATTGCTTAATTTTTTACTTAGCAGTAAAACTGATATCAGTTTTACTGCTTTTTCAATTTCAAATTCAATCATGAAACGTTCATTATGTACATAATCATATTGTTGTATGACATTTTGCAGGAGGCACAAATATGGAAAGTAAATCTGCTGTTCAGCTTTACCTCGAATTGCTAAAAAAGACAATTTTATTTGAAATATGGTTAGAATATGAGGCATACTTACCCGCATCTCTACATATTTCGAAAGAACCAGAATTCGAACCAGTTACAGTCCCCCTCCCTTTATTCATTAAGCAATATGCTGAAAACCATAACTTAAAAATTGTAAAACCAAATGTTTCAAAAAGTGAACGCCATGATGGAATGGATTGGCCAAGAGCAGCACATAGCATGATTGGTCGAGAACGTATGAACCAATTACAAGAGGCGATGGAAACCGTTGTTCGTGAAAATATAGAAGGTGATTTTATTGAAACAGGTGTATGGCGCGGAGGATCATGCATTTTTATGAATGGTTTTTTACAAGCAAACAACATTACGGATCGTAATGTGTGGGTTGCAGATTCATTTGAAGGTTTGCCAGCACCGAATCTAGAACAATATCCAAAAGATTACGGTGATTATTTACACACATTCGATTACTTACGCGTCTCTTTAGAACAAGTACAAGAGAATTTCAAAAAATATGATTTACTAAATGATCAAGTGAAATTTTTAAAAGGCTGGTTTAAAGATACTTTACCAACAGCACCAATTGAAAAAATTGCAATTGCACGGCTTGATGGTGATATGTACGAATCCACAATGGATGGTCTCGTGAACTTATATGATAAAGTTTCTAAAGGTGGCTATATAATTATCGATGACTACGGGCTACCACCATGCGCTGAGGCTGTGACAGACTTTAGAAATCAACGGAATTTAAAAGCCCCTATTACTAAAATTGATGTATTTGGTGTTTATTGGAGAAAAGAATAAAAAAGATTTAATCTATAGGAGATTCCATTTTCACTCATTCTTCTCTTACTTCTAATCCAATTAAGTATTCTTTTTCGGAATCTCCCTACATATAACAATTGTTTTCCTGTGTTCTCTCACTACAAATTGAAAATTTTATTAATAGATTTACTGCATCTTCTCATACAAGAAAGGGGTATACTCATGAGCGAACTTAACAAAGAAATGACTTTACTCCCCCCTCCTGAACTCGTCCAATATGTAGGTGGCGACTTCAAAAAAGTTGGAAAAGTTGGAAAAGAGTTCCTAAAGCATTTTATTCAAATTGGCGCTTTAAAACCAAATGAAAAAGTATTAGATGTAGGCTGCGGCGTCGGCCGAATGGCTGTACCATTATTGAATTACTTACATGATGATGGAGCGTATTATGGATTTGATTTGTTTAAAGATGGAATTACTTGGTGTCAAAATAACATTTCAACTATGCGTAATAATTTTCACTTTGAACATGTTGACATATACAATCAATTCTATAATCCAGAAGGAAAAGAAGATGCCTCTCAATATCGTTTTCCCTATGAAGACGGGACATTCGATTTTATCTTTTTAACTTCTGTATTTACGCATCTTCTCCCAAAAGAATTAGAACATTACGTATCTGAAATTGTACGTGTATTAAAAAAAGACGGGAGATGTTTCATTACATTCTTTCTTATAAATTCTGAATCGTCCTATTATTTAAATGCAGGACAAAGTACACTAGGTTTTTATCATCGAATCGAAAATTGCTACGTTGTAAATAAAGATATTCCGAATTTCGCAGTTGCTTATCCTGAGACAGATATTTGCAATCTATTGAATAAGTACGGCCTAGAAATAATCAATAAGCCGCATTACGGTTTATGGTGCGGCAGACATGAATATACAAGTTACCAAGATATTGTTCTTACAAAAAAAAGCTTCTGAAAGGAAGTTATGTATGATAAATGAAAAAAATCCACCTCTCGTTTCCATCCTTATTCCCACTTATAATCGGCCTCATTATTTCAAAATTGCTCTAGAAAGTGCATTGGCACAAACTTATTCTAATATTGAAATCATCATCGGAGATGATAGTACAAATGATGAAACAGCAACTTTAATACGTGAACAATACTTACCAAATTATAAAAATATAACATACATTCGAAATATCCCTACTCTAGGACAATTTCACAATGACCTTATGCTCATAGAAAAATCAAATGGTGAGTATATAAATTTTTTAATGGACGATGACGTGTTTTATAAGCATAAAATACAAAAAATGATGGCCTATTTTGAGCAAGATCCCAATAAAAACCTTGCTCTTGTTACTTCTTATCGAGTACGTATTGATGATCATGGAAATCTAATAGGTGATTCCCATCCAACACAAAGGTTATATAGTGAAGATACCCCATTAAACGGGATATTTTTAGGTAATTGGATGTTAAAGGGCGGACACAACATTATCGGTGAGCCTACAACTACTTTGTTCCGAAAGGAATTGCTCACTGAACCTTTTGGCACCCTTAAAGAGCGACAATATTCTTGTAGTGTTGATATGGCCTCATGGATTTCTTTACTTTCTAAAGGAAATGCAATATACATTTCTGAGCCTTTAAGTCAATTTCGCTACCATGCTGGACAACAAATACACAATAAGCTCCTTCAAGGTTGTGAAGATTTCACACACCTTGTTATAACAGCAAAAGAATATGGCTTTTTACAAAATACTACGGACTATAGAGCAGCTCTACTTAGTGCTTACCAATGGTGTAAAAGTTCCTTAAAATACTATCTTCAT
Organism: Bacillus cereus group sp. BfR-BA-01349; assembly: GCF_022663795.1. Taxonomy (NCBI): domain Bacteria; kingdom Bacillati; phylum Bacillota; class Bacilli; order Caryophanales; family Bacillaceae; genus Bacillus; species Bacillus cereus group sp. BfR-BA-01349. Next base: position 93,308 of record NZ_JAKUGE010000006.1, on the reverse strand, counting down.
CAACTAGATATTTTTCCTGACGCACATGTACGTCTTTCCCATTGTTTGGATATAATTATTAAAGAGTTAAACAATTAAACTACTCTGCAAAATCAAAAGTGTATGGACTATATGTGAATTATTTGTATAGTTCATACATTCTTTCTCATACTATAAAGTGAAACTTTAATCAGCTCTCACCAATCGGGCTTTTACGGGCAGTTGATCCCCCACCGAACTTCTTCGCTTTCGCTGAATTTTGAGGTGGGGGTCTTACTGCCCATTAATGCGGGATAAAATCCATTACTATAAAGAGCAGTAGAAAGGAATACCTACATTGAAAGATCCAAATTCTCAATATCAAATAGACTACGTATTACTATTTATTTTATTTGCCATTGGGATTGTTAGTTGTTGTGCTATTGCAAGTGCGCAAGCCTCTTTACCGCCATTTTTACAAAACGTCAATTTTGTACTAAAACAAATCCAATGGTATTTCATTGGATTTATAGCCATTGGTGTTATTATGATTATCGATTTCGACCGTTATCAAAAAATCGCTTGGTATTTGTACAGCTTTGCAATGGTACTACTTATTGGACTAGAACTTCAAGTACCAGGTGCCGTTACAATTAAAGGCGCTACAGCTTGGTACAGGCTCCCAGGCATCGGAAATTTTCAGCCTTCTGAAATTATGAAATTATTTTTAATTATCGTCATTGGACGAATTATAGCAAACCATAATGAGAAATATTTTCTCCAAACAATACATGACGATTTTTTACTACTTGGAAAAATATTTGCAACAAGTTTGCCACCACTACTACTCATCGCAAAGGAACCAGATTTAGGAAATACAATGGTCATTTCAGCGATGCTTGCAGCAATGATACTAGTTTCTGGCATACGATGGCGTTTTATTTTCGGATTAGTTTCAGCTACTTTCGTGGCTGGATCTACATTAATATATATTTTTTTTACTCACACAGATTTCTTTAAAGCACATATTTTAAAAGAATATCAATTAAATCGCTTCTACGGATGGTTAGCACCTTACAAATATGATGCACAAGGATATCAATTAAGACAAGCATTCTTAGCGACTGGATCCGGAGAAATGCAAGGAAAAGGGTGGGAAAATGGACAAGTATATTTTCCAGAACCACATACAGATTTTATTTTCACTAATGTCGCTGAACAATTTGGATTTCTAGGCGCAAGTGTCATTATTTCTCTTTTTTTCTTACTCATTTTTCGAATGATTCATATTGCTTTAGAAAGTAATGACCCTTTTGGTAGTTACATTTGCGCTGGTACAATCGGAATGTTTACTTTCCAAGTATTCCAAAATATCGGGATGACAATCGGATTACTTCCCATTACAGGGATAACATTACCTCTTATGAGCTACGGAGGAAGTTCACTGCTTACATACATGATTGCGATTGGGTTCATTTTAAATGTTCGCTCAAGAACGAAAATCTTTATGTTTAAATGAACAACACAAAAACGCTATATTTTTATCTCTATCCTTTTTTAGATATACTAATGAAAAATACGATGGAGGTTTAAATATGAAATATGACATTATAGGAGATATTCATGGATGTTTCCAAGAGTTTCAAAATTTAACAGAGAAGCTAGGATATAACTGGAGTAGCGGTCTACCGGTTCACCCTGACCAACGCAAACTTGCATTCGTTGGCGATATTACAGACCGTGGTCCTCATTCATTACGTATGATTGAAATTGTATGGGAACTTGTCATACATAAAAAAGAAGCTTATTACGCTCCTGGAAATCACTGTAATAAACTATATCGATTTTTCCTTGGGCGTAATGTAACAGTCGCTCACGGACTTGAAACAACTGTTGCTGAATATGAGGCACTTCCTTCTCATAAGCAAAACATTATAAAAGAAAAGTTTATCACTCTTTATGAACAATCACCACTCTACCACATACTAGACGAAAAAAGAGTAATCGTATGTCACGCTGGGATTCGGCAAGATTACATAGGAAGACGAGATAAAAAAGTACAAACCTTTGTATTATATGGCGATATTACAGGAGAAAAGCATGCCGATGGCTCACCGGTCCGTCGCGATTGGGCGCAAGAATACAAGGGACAAGCTTGGATTGTATATGGACATACACCAGTAGCAGAACCTCGATTCGTCAATCAGACAGTCAATATTGATACTGGTGCTGTATTTGGTGGCAAATTAACCGGATTACGTTATCCTGAAATGGAGACTATCTCTGTCCCTTCTTCTTTACCTTTTGTCGCTGAGAAATTCCGTCCAATTTCATAACTATCTTACTTAGCATTATTTAGGCAGATTTCATATAAAACTAGGTAAAGTAATTAAAAAAAGATGCAATAAAGTGCATCTTTTTTTAATTACCCTACATATAATGTCGCAGGAGGTGACAGAATGAAGAAAAAATCTTCTAAACAAAAAAGAAAATTCCCCCCTTTATATCTGCCCATGTACGGAATTAACAACTGGTGTAGTATTCGGGCTGCAGCGATAGAAGAACTGGAAGAACAAGAGTCATCAAAAAAAAGCAAAGTAAAACCAACATATGTCTCTTTAGAAAATGCTGTGATGAGCCGCATAATCGATCGCAGAAAAATAAAGATGCAACAAAAAAATAAACAGCTTTCAAATCAAGATGAACAGATACTACATTCTAACCAAACAGAAGAAAAGACGGAAGAAAATATTTCTGTAGCAATGAATAAAAAAGTGGAACCAGAAATTCCAGCTGCTATTATAAACAAAGTAAAAAAAATAAAAGAAGCATTAGCTTCATCGAATGATATACAAATTGAAAAACCACTCATAATTGAGACACCTACACCTGAAAATACAAAAGTTAAAAGGGGCGGCCGATATGCATATGCAGAGGGGCTTCACTCTCATGCGGAGGGCATGGCAGCACATGCGGAAGGCTTATTAACACACGCAAAAGGTTCTTTCTCTCATGCAGAAGGATCAAACTCAAAAGCAACTGGACATAGTTCGCATAGTGAGGGAAGTGAAACGACAGCAGGCGGGGCTTATTCTCATGCGGAGGGTAAACAGACGATTGCTTTAGGCGAAGCAGCACACGCAGAAGGAAACGCAACTATCGCTAACGGATCCTCTTCTCATGCGGAAGGTCATCATACATCAACAGCTCATTTTGCAGGTAGCCATATTATGGGGCGCTTCGGCACTGCAGAAGAAGCTTATTCTTGGTTTATTGCAAATGGTGTAAGCGACACCGACCATAATATCGGGGCTAAATGGCTTGCTCATAATGGAGAAATGTACATTGAGGGCGCGTCTTACAATGCAAGCGGAACGGATTTTGCACAAATGTTTGAAACCGAAGATCATAAACCTATTGATGTCGGTTATTTCGTTACATTTAGTAACGAAGAAAAAATTCGGATAGCTACTTCACGCGATTCGTTCATTTTAGGAATATCTAGTGCAACCCCTGCCCTTATAGGAAATAGCGGGGCTTTAAGTTGGCAAAAACGTTATAAAACAGATAACTTTGGAAAACGCCAATATGTATGGACGGAAACCGAAGAAATACAACCTCTTTTAAATACAGAATGGGATCCAACTTGCAAATATGTAGCAAGAAAGGATCGCGCCGAGTGGCTTCCTGTCGGATTAATTGGACAAATGTTAGTACGTGATGACGGCACTTGCGAAGCACATGGATATTGTCGTCCAAATGACAATGGCATTGCTACAAAAGCCGAAAATGGATTTTTCGTTATAAAGCGTACGGGTGAAAATCAAATTTTAATATTATTCCGCTAAGAAAAAAGGGAACAAAATTCTTTATAATATAAGAATTTTGTTCCCTTTTTAAGTATGCCGCAACACTTCTTGCATATCGCTTGGAAGCTGTATAGTGAAAGACATCTCTTTCTCTAAAATAGGATGATAAAACGTCAAAGATTTACTATGAAGTGCTTGCCGTTTCATTTCATCCCTTCCCCCTCCATATAAGCTATCACCAAGTAACGGATGTCCTATATGAGCCATATGCACACGAATTTGATGCGTTCTTCCTGTCTCAAGCTCAAGCGCTACATGTGTCTTATGATATGTACTATCAATTACCTTAAAATGAGTAACTGCCCTTTGTCCATCCTCACAAACCGTTCGCTCAATAATGCTATCAGATTTTCGACCAATTGGTGCATCAATCATTCCTTCTCGTTCTACAATCTTTCCATGAACAATTGCTTCATACGTTCGTTTCACAGCTTTTTGTTGATGCTGCTTCGATAAAAGATGATGCACGAAACGATTTTTTGCAATAAGCATAAGCCCCGAAGTATCACGATCTAAACGTGTTACGATGTGCACTGTACTTGCAAGGTGCTGCTTATCATAATGAGATAAAAGCGCATTGGCAACACTCCTTGTCGGATGTTCTCTAGACGGAATCGTTGACATGTTCGCCTCTTTATTAATGATAAGAACCGCGTCATCTTCATATACAATGCTTAAAGGGATATCTTCTGCCATCATCCCTTCACTTCTTTCCTCAACTGGAAAAAAGACACGTAATTTTTCACCAGCACGCAACTGATGACGAACACTCGCATGTTGACCATTTACTTCAATTGCCCCGCCGTGAAACTTTATATCCGTTAAAGCGGCTTTAGAAATACATTTCGTTTTCAAAAATTCCCTAACTAAAGTTCCCTCTTCAGCCGGACCTATATCCCATTTCAATGTAAATCTGTTCAAATATATAACCCTTTCTATTTATCTGCAACAAACGAGTCACGAACTCGTTTCCAGAACGGGAATGGACGGAAACGAACAAATCGTACTTTCTCGTTTGCGACGCGATACTGGATTGATTTCACATCTTGATGAACCATCGCTAAATGATCCACTGTAATTTGTAAGTTCATTCCTGCAGCTGGCTTTAACACACATGTATGATGCTTCGGCAATACAAGTGGCGATCCTACAGTACGAAATACACGATTGTTAATGGACGCCATTTCTGCAATTTGTATCGCTTCAATAGATGGGTGAATAATCGCTCCGCCAAGCGCTTTATTATACGCGGTACTTCCTGAAGGAGTAGAGATACAAAGGCCGTCTCCGCGGAATGTTTCAAAATATTCTCCGCGTATTTCTACTTCTGTTACTAATGTACCTTCTGCACTTTTTACAGTCGCCTCATTCATCGCTAAATACTGTGACTCTTTACTTCCATTCACATAGCGAATAATAACTTCTAAAAGCGGATATTCCACCACTTGGAATGGTGTTTTCGCAATTGCAATTACTAATTTCTCTACTTCTGTCGGTAACCAATCTGCATAGAAACCTAGATGTCCTGTATGTACACCAACAAATGCTGTTTCATCCAATCGATTATAATAACGATGAAACGCATATAAAAGCGTTCCATCTCCCCCAACAGAAATTACAATATCGGGTTCCTTTTCATCCATTATAAATCCAAAATCTAGCAAGTACTCTTTCATCGTGCTTGCCAGTGTATCTGATGATTGATCTCCCTTTGACATAATTGTAAATTTCATCGCCCAACACCCTTTAGTTTATGATTCAGAATCTTTCGTTTCTTGCTTTCTTGAAAAAGCCTTTTGCGCTTCTTGAATTTCAAGACGAATAGAAGACATTTCTTCATCTAATAAAAACGCCGCTTCAGCTGCACGTTGCAACCTTATTTTAATATCTTCAGGAAAACGTCCACTATATTTATAATTTAAAGAATGCTCAATTGTTGCCCAAAAGTTCATTGCTAGCGTGCGTATTTGGATTTCTACCAATACTTTTTGTTCACCCTGAATCGTTTGAACAGGATAACTAATGACAACATGATAAGAACGATAACCGCTATCTTTCTTTTGCGTAACATAATCACGTTCTTCCACGATTTCAAAGTCATTTCGTTTTCGAAGATATTCTACAACAGGCTTAATCTCATCAACAAATTGACACATCATTCTAAGCCCAGCAATATCCTGCATATCTTCTCTCAATCGGTCTAGCGGTACATTTCTCTTCTCCGCTTTATCAATAATACTTGCAACCGACTTTACCCTTCCTGTTACAAACTCAATTGGAGAATGCTCTGTTAACATTGCAAATTGAGTACGCATTCCTTTTAGTTTCACTTTCAGCTCTGCCACCGCTTGGTGGTAAGGTGCTAAAAATTCTTCCCAATTTCGATTCATTTCAACCACCACCAAAATCAATCCATTTGCTTATAGAAATACTTTTTCTACAGCAGTTACTAGTTCTTCTCCGTAATTTGCATTACCTTCAATATTTTCAACTAAATATTCTACTTCTTCTTTTAATCCTTCTAATTCCATTTCAATGTCATTCACGCGAACGAACATAACCACATCGTTATTCATCGCTTCATGCATTGCTTCCCAGCATGTGTGCGGAATACTTACATAAATGAAAGATGATTCATTTTCTAAGATATATAAAAATGATAAATTGTCTGAGTCTACAAGTACGTGATTACGCGCACTTAACTCCTTTACCTCTATTTCACTATTTTCCGCACAAAAAATAAGAGCATTCTCTCTCTTTTCTACGCTCTTAACTTGGATTTTATTTTGCATGCTCTAACTCCTCCATCTCAACTTCCTGTCTTACTTAACAGTATTATTGTATCATAACATGGACGCAAACAAATAAAACATTGAACCAAATTTATGAAAAAGCGATAATGTGTAAAGAATTATTTTTCAAAAGGAGATTATACAATGACACAAGAAATTGAAATTGAATTCAAAAATATCGTTACAAAAGAAGAATTCGATACATTATGTAAATCGTTTTCTATTGAAGCATTTACAAAACAAGTGAATCACTACTTTGAAACACCCGACTTCTCGTTAAAAGAAGCTGGCTCTGCACTTCGTATTCGTCATAAAGGAGAAACTTATACGTTAACGTTGAAACAACCTGCAGAAATCGGTTTATTAGAAACGCATCAAGTCGTAACAGAAGACGAAGCAAAAATGATGATGGAAACAAACACAATCATTCAAGGAGCAGTAGTAGATCAATTACACAAATTACAAATTCCTGTTTCTGCTTTAACATATATGGGTAGTTTAACAACAGAAAGAGCAGAAACATTATTTAAAGGCGGAACGCTTGTCTTTGATCATAGTTTCTATTACAATCACGATGATTATGAAATTGAATTTGAAGTGCAAGATGAAGAAACAGGAAAAGCTGCATTTATTGATTTATTAACGCAACATAACATACCTATTCGCCATACAAATAACAAAGTAAAACGCTTTTTCCTTGCCAAACAAAACAAAGCACGCTAAAGTGAAAATTCCACTAGTGAATATGTTTCACTAGTGGATACATCTCACTAAAAAAGTTTACACCCGTAGAATAAGCAAAGAGTCTTTGAGAAGGCTGTTTATTTGCCCTCTCGAACATTCCATTGCTACAATAGATATACATTTCATGGAAAAAGGAGTTTATAAAGGATGAGCAAGCAACCGATGACACCATTTGAAGCAATTGGCGGTGAACAATGCATTGCAATATTAGTAGATACATTTTATTCCTATGTCAGTAAACACCCTGACTTATCTCCCATCTTCCCGGAAGATTTAACAGAAACCGCTAGGAAGCAGAAGCAATTTTTAACACAATATTTAGGTGGTCCTAATTTGTACACTGAAGAACATGGTCATCCTATGTTAAGAGCGCGCCATCTCCCGTTTGAGATTACCCCGAAACGAGCAGAGGCTTGGCTATCATGTATGGAGCAAGCAATGGATGATACTGGAGTGCATGGTCATATAAGAGAGTTTGTTTTTGAACGTTTAGCATTAACCGCTCAGCATATGGTTAATACTCCAAACGAAACAGGTGAAGTGTAATGGATAAGCAGGAAGCAAAGCATATAAATATGCCATCTCCTTCCGCATGTGAGCATAAGTCTGTAGAAGCATATTTATTTATTGATCCACTTTGTAAAGATTGCTGGGAAATTGAGCCTTTTATTATTAAACTATGGCTTGAATACGGGAAATACTTCTCTATTCGTCATATCGTAACAGGAAAAGTGGATAGAACGAACGCTTCCTCACACAAATGGAATAAACCTGCTAATATTCGATTTGTGTGGGAAAAGACAACCAGTTTACAAGGTTTTTCATGTGATGGAAAGGTACATATGCAAGAAGCATCGTCAACACCATATTTAGTTTCGATGGCAATTAAGGCAGCGGAGTTGCAAGGCCGAAAAGCAGGTTCGAAGTTTTTGCGAAAACTCCAAGAATACATTTTCCTTGAAAATGTATCAAACCCTGACTGCGAACTATTACTTGCATGTGCGAGAGATAGCAATATTGATGTAGAAGAATTTAAAAAAGATCTACATTCTGCTAGTGCAAAAAAAGCTTTCCAATGTGACTTGAAATTCACGAATGAAATGCATATTACAGAAATACCTTCCCTCGTCTTTTTTCATGCGAACTCAGATGAAGAAGGTATTAAAATCGCTGGAAATTATTCCTACGATGTATACGTACAATTATTGAAAGAACTTGTAAAATGTGAAATTGAGCCAGAACCATTACCACCTTTAGAAGTGCTACTAGAAGCAACACAATTTATATCTTCAAAAGAAGTAGCATTTATTTATGACTGTCCGCAACAAGAAATTGAACGCGAACTAAAAAAATTACAACTGAAACGAAAAGTACAAATGATAGAAGTAAAATGCGAACGTTATTGGAAATGGATAGCAAAAGAAAAAGACCTGGTGTAAACACCAGGTCTTCTTCTTTACGGCTTATAAAAATATTAAAGGGGATGGGAGAAATTTTCACGTTCAAACAAAGGGGTATATGTTTGTATGTGAATTCGTTCACGCTTATTATATTACAAGATTCGACGTCAGATAACAACCCCTTTTGTCGAATTTCACACTTTTGTCACATTCTAAACGTTTTCATTTTTGAATAAGCTATAAAAAAGGTCATTTAGGGGGTTTATTTATGAAAAAATCTTATATTGCTCTTCTCTTTCTAGCTGTCATCGTTTCTTTTTTCTTGTACATCCTCTCTCTACTACAAGCTTTTCCTAAAATTATTGCCTTACCTCTTTTATTCGGAATCATCGTTATCACACTCTCTTATTTCAATTATAAAAAACGATTCAAAGGGTTTTAATTTCAAAAATCAGCCGTAAAGCTATCCTTTCAGTTAGAAAAAACAAAGAAATCCACCTTTCTCTTCAACAAATATCGACATTAAATCTATTCAACAAAAAAGACGAGGATACAATCCCTCGTCTTTTTTCATTACTTTTCTTCAAATAATAATGCTTCTAATTCATTTAATTTCTCTTCAAATACTTGTAGCGCCTCTTTTACTGGTTCAGGAGATGCCATATCTACTCCTGCTTTTTTCAGCACTTCAATTGGATAATCAGAGCTTCCTGCTTTTAAGAACTCGTTAATATAACGTTCTACTGCTGGTTGTCCTTCTTCTAAAATCTGTTTAGATAGAGCTGTCGCTGCACTAAATCCTGTTGCGTATTGATATACGTAATAGTTGTAGTAGAAGTGTGGAATACGAGACCATTCTAAACCAATCTCTTCGTCGATTACTAAAGCGTCACCAAAATATTTCTTATTTAAATCGTAGTAAATTTCCGTTAGCATGTCTGGCGTAACAGCATGTCCTTCTTGTACTTTCTTATGAATAATATGTTCAAACTCTGCAAACATCGTTTGACGGAATACAGTACCACGGAACCCTTCTAAATAATGATTTAATAAATATAGACGCTCTTTCTTATCTTCTGTCGTTTTTAATAAATAATCATTTAGAAGCGCTTCATTACAAGTAGATGCCACTTCTGCTACAAAGATGGAATAATCACCATATACGTGCGGTTGTGTTTTTCTTGTATAGTAACTATGCACCGAATGACCAAACTCATGAGCAAGTGTAAATAAATTATTTACATTATCATGCCAGTTCATTAAAATATACGGATTTGTTCCATATGCACCAGATGAATATGCACCGCTTCGTTTTCCTTTATTCTCATACACATCTACCCAGCGATTTTCATATGCCTCTTTCAAAATATCAACATATTCATCACCAAGTACGTTTAAAGATTTTAATAAAAGGTCTTGCGCTTCTTCGTATTTCACATTCATTTTCACTTCTGGTACAAGTGGTGTATATAAATCATACATATGAAGCTCATCAAGTCCTAGTGCACGCTTACGAATATCGATGTAACGGTGTAATAAATGTAAGTTGTCATTTACTGTTTCAACGAGTTGATCGTATACTGCTTCCGGAATATTATTATTGCTCAGTGCAGCTTGGCGAGCAGAATCATATTTACGAACACGCGCATTGAAATTATTACGTTTTACTGCTCCGCTTAACGTACTCGCGAATGTGTTTTTAAATTTTCCGTACGTTTCATATACAGCTTTAAATGCATCTTTGCGAACACGAGGATCATCACTTTCTAAAAACTGAATGTAACGGCCATGTGTAATTTCTATTTCTTCTCCGTCTTCCCCTTTAATAGATGGGAATTTTAAATCCGCGTTATTCAACATACCGAATGTATTGCTTGATGAACTCATTACTTCAGATGCTTCCGCTAATAAAGCTTCCTCAGCTTCTGATAATACGTGCGGGCGTTGACGTGTAATTTCTTCTAATGCATGTTCATATACACTTAAATCTCTATTTTCCTTCAAGAATGTTTGCAGTGTATCTTCTGAAATCGATAAAATTTCAGGCACAATATACGCTGTGCTGCTAGTTACTTGTGAATATAAATTTGTTGCGCGATCATTTAATGCTTGATATACAGAGTTTGTTGTATCTTGATCGTAACGCATATGAGCATATGTATATAACTTACCTAATCGCATTGAAATTTCATCTTCATATTGCAATGCCTCAAGTAAATTGTCCGCAGAGTCACCAAGTTTCCCTTTAAATTCAGTTAACTTCGGCAATAGCTCTTTAATAGCTTGGAATTCTTTTTCCCATTCTGCATCCGTTTGGAAAATATCTTCTAATCGCCACGTACTTGCTTCTTCAATCTCGTTGCGATCTGGTAATGCTTTCGCTTTGTTTTGTTCAGACATTCTTTAAGCCCTCCTTTAAATATCTCTACTTAAGTACAATTCGTTTTTTTTCTTATGTAATTCCTTCACAATCATTCTTTATTATATCCCCTTTTCCTCCTCTCATGTTAAAATTCACCTCAAATAAAGATAGCGCATGTATTAAGCAAATCTCATCATGTTTCATAATTTCCTCCTCTGTTTTTAACATCACGATATCCCTTATTTTCCGGTATGTATAAGTTCCCACTTTACGCAAAACACCTATATAGCATAAAAATGTCATATATTCAGTAACTGCCACTTTCCATATGTGCTTTGAAAAGTACGGGAGTATCCGCCTTTTCGTATACCTTTTTACATAACTACACACGTATTGAAGAGAAATACACTCTCCTACTGCAAGCTCCCCTACACACTTCATATATAGGAAAGCTTGCCATATAAATGGGTTTGTTTGTAAAGCAAATGCAGAAGGGAGTGGAACACCAATTTCAGAAGGAAAGCTTGCTGGGGTACATTTAAATTGATATAAGAGGCGTAATAATGACTTATAATTATAATTCCAAATCGGCAGGGCATTTTTGCGGAAGTAGTTCTTTCTCTTCTTCCACTCTTCACCCAATCTTTCTTTCCCGAAAGGCACGGGAGAAAAAAGAATTTCAAAAGTAGTCGTATCAGTTGGTAAATATATAGTATGTGAGAAAAAGACATTTGTAGAAAAGGGAGTGACAAATGCACATTTCATAAATGATTTTTGTTTCGGACAGAAGAAAATAAGAAGTGGCTGAGGATAAGATTGTAAGGAGAAAGCCATAAGTGAGGAAAATTTCATCCAATATGCAGATTGCCTTTTTAATTGATTTCCACCAACGATCCAAATGACCTGTATACCAGCTTGCCAATACGAATATGTTCTTTTGTACAGCTGCTCTATAGCGAGGTTTGCACATTGGTATTCAATTGCAATTTTTCTGCCCGCCCTCTCTACAAAAACATCTGGTCGTTGCTTAATTTCTGGAAGGTAGTACTCTATATCCACCTGAAAGTTTTGACGCTTAAACCATCTATATAACAATTCTTTACCATGCATATGATACGTTGATTCCGCTTCATAAAAGGCAAGACATGAATTCACTTTTTTATGAGCAAAATGCCAACTTTTTTGTTTCCCTAATTTCATTTGCACTTCCTTTCCACAAGCTACACAAAAGAATCGTTCTTGTTGACGCATACGGCGCAAAAGCTCTTCATTACAATTATAGAGTAAATGAATTTTTTCTCCGTTTTCTCTTTTAGCGATAAATATCGTAATCACACCCTTTCAGCTCCTTATATTCTACAATTTGTTACAAATTCCTTTTAAAAAAAGAGATGTCCCAATTTCGGACATCTCTTTTTATAATAAAGGTGATAATAAGCGGTACGTTGATTCAACAATTCGTCTATGAAGACGTCTTTTATGAAAATGATCAACATGAATTTCACTTGATTCTTCTAAATCATCTTTAAAGTCTTGAACAAGTCTTCTAATGCTCTCTGTATCATATAAAAAGGCATTTACTTCAAAATTCAAATGAAAACTTCTCATATCCATATTAGCTGTCCCAATTGAAGCTAAATCAGAATCGACGATGACAACTTTACTATGAAGAAAACCTTTTTCATATTCATATATCTTTACTCCTGCGTCTAAAAGTTCTGGGAAGTACGATCTCGATGCATAAAAGACAGTCCGCTTATCCGGTTTACTCGGCATTAATAAACGAACATCAATACCAGCAAGTGCAGCAACCTTTAATGCGGATAAAATATCATCATCCGGAATAAAATACGGCGTTGCAATCCAAATAGATTTTCGAGCAGAAGCGATCATTGCAAAATATAAATGCTTAATCGTTTCCCACTTATTATCGGGGCCACCTGCAACTAGCTGCACTCCTCCCCAATGATCACCCTCAACTGCTTTTGCTTGTAAATATTCAGGGGCTAGCACAGCCTCCCCAGTCATATAAAACCAATCTTGAAGGAAAATAAGCTGTAAACTTTGTACAGCTTCACCACGCAAATATAAATGTGTGTCTCGCCAAAAGCCAAAATATTTATTTTTCCCTAAATACTCATCACCGATATTTAAACCGCCTACAAACCCTTCGTTCCCATCAATCACAACAATTTTCCTATGATTTCGATAATTAATTTTATCGTTTAAAATCGGAAAGCGCACAGGAAAGAATGGAATCATTTCTACACCTGCATCGTTTAATTCTTCAATATACGATTTCGATAACTTAAAACTTCCAACCGCATCATATAAAAAGCGAACAACAACGCCTTCTTTCGATTTTTGTATTAAAATATCTTTAATTTCTGTTCCTAACTTATCATCACGCACAATGTAATATTCCATATGAATGTGATGTTTCGCTCGTTTTAACCCATTTAAAATAGCCCGAAACGTTTCATCTCCATTTGTTAATGTCCTCGTTTCAGTTTGAAATGAAATATTTAAAGCACCTAATCGATCCGCTAAACGAAATAACAGTTCTTGATGCTTATGATTGCGTAAAATTCGTTCTTCGTAATCTTCATGCCCTTTATATTGTAAAAACGCCTGTTCATCAAGTAACGCCTTCTTTTGGAACATTCTTTTTCTCCGAAAATTTTGTCCAAATAATAAATAAGCAAAGAAGCCAAATACCGGAAAAATTCCTAAAACAATTAACCATGTAAGTGTTTTAGATGGATGTCGATTTTCTAAGAAAATAACGCAACCAATTAAAAACGCAGATACTGTAAATAAAATACTGATAATACCTAAAATCGAAACATCTTTTATCCCAATCACATCTGAATAAAATGCTACATCAATAAACATACGTAACGAAACAAATAATGCGAACAATAGCAGTATAAAGAAAATCAGCTTTAACGTATTTTTCATCTCTTACCTCCTAACTAAGAAAGCTTTCCTATTCTTCATATAAAAAGCCGATTTCATACTACAGAAATCGGCCTACGTTTTAGCAGGAAAATTATTGCGAATCGTTTCAAGAGCATGCTCTTTCACAATTTGTTTTCCATACTCACTTACACGATGAATTGTTAAAGTTGATTCTTCCCCATATTCTAAAATAATACTTAAAATACGATCGATTTCTTCTTCATCATGTAGCACTTCATCGAATTCCACATATACATAATAGCGGTTCTCAAATGAATACAGCTCATCTTTTATATCTTCAAAGATAAGACGATGACTTAATGAAATGACATCTTCAAAATCATTAAACTTAATTAAAAAGCCAAACGTACCATCTTCATTAAAGTTTGTTCCTGTTTGTTCTTCTACCTCTTCGACTAATTCTTGTTGGAATAATGATTCGATGCCTTCATCTAGAGGAATATCTATAATTTTGTCTACCCCTATCGGTAGTTCCAGCTTTTGCCCGTCTTTTGAAAGCTCTGCTTTCGTGACAAGTACTTCAATCCCTTTATCGACTGCTTGCACTTGAATCCATAACGGTCCATCAATAAAGAAATCGTCATGATCACGAGCTTCGTCCATCATCTCCCAAAAGAGCTCTTCACTTCGTTCGCGATCATACCAAATCTCTTCACGATTAAATCCTCTATCCTCTATATCAATGTACGTAATAAAAAATTTCATCGTATGATCATTAATTCTTTCAATATCCAAAATACAACTCTCCCTTCCTGCTTAGAATTGTTATGAAGGGATTCCCCACTCATATGACAAATCAATAGATTCTTGTACTCTCATTTTATGATAAGATTCTCCAGAATGGAAATAAAATCGATTTATTTTACAAAAATAGTTATATGCCTATCTTTACTCGATCAACTACGTAAATATATTATTATAGCGATTTCTTACTTACAAAAAATTTGGACATACATTTCCACATTCCCCCGTACACTGTAATAAAGTGAAACTTCTATTAGAAGAGATTATTTAACAACAACTTTCTTCATCACATACATATAGTTCGCTTATTAAAACATCATAAATGGAGGCAGACGAATGGACTTAGAGTTTTTAACATCCGTACTAATGATTGGCGGTATCGATGTTGTATTAGGTGGTGACAATGCAATCGTCATCGCACTAGCTAGCCGAAATTTACCTGAATCGAAACGAAATAAGGCTATTTTGATCGGTACTCTTTTAGCGATTGTACTAAGAATTGTCCTTACTATACTAGCTGTCTATTTACTCGACATTCCATTTCTACAATTGATTGGCGGGGTTTTACTTACATTAATTGCAGTCAATTTATTAACCGATAATAGCAACGATCTTTCTTCTATTCAAGGAAAAACAACTTTATTTCAAGCTGTGCGGACAATTGTTTTCGCGGATCTCGTTATGGGGTTTGATAATGTTATTGCCATTGCAGGTGCAGCTCACGGGAGATTTTTACTCGTCATAATCGGCTTACTCATTTCTATCCCGATTATTATTTGGGGCAGCAAACTTATTTTAATACTTATGGAGCGATTTCCATTCCTCATTTATTGCGGTGCAGCAATTCTTGCCTATACTGCAGGAAAAATGGTTACACATGAAGACAGACTTGCAACCTTTTTTCATAACAATCCAAGTTTCACTGCAAGCATTCCTTATTTGTTCATTTTCACTATTTTATGCATCGGCTTTATTGTACAACAAGTTCGATTACGCAATGTGAAACATTAAAAAAAACCTTCTACTATATAATAGGTAGAAGGTTTTCATATTATTATAATTAATTTACAAGACGTTGTGCTTCCCGTAATTGGAACGTTCTTACTGTACGTGGTAAGAAACGACGAATTTCGTCTTCGTTGTAACCAACTTGAAGGCGTTTCTCGTCAATCATAATTGGACGACGTAAAATCCCTGGATAGTCACGAATCATCTTATATAAATCTTGAAGTGGTAAAGACTCTAAGTTTACATTCAATTCTTGGAAAACTTTCGAACGAGTAGAAATAATCTCATCCGTTCCGCTTTCTGTCATACGTAAAATCTCTTTAATTTCCTCAATCGTTAATGGATCTGAGAAAATATTACGTTCTGTATAGGGAATATGATTTTCCTCTAGCCATAATTTCGCCTTTCTACAAGACGTACAGCTTGGAGAACTATATAATGTTACCATACAAAGCTCACTCTCCTTAAAGAGTACAAATTCTGTACTAAATACAGTTTTAATTTCTAACTTCAGCAATTTTTCGTGATAACTTGTCTTATTGAAAAGTACAAAAATCACATTTCATGTAAGCAACAACTTATAATAAACAACAATTACTTTTAATAAGTAACTTCTATAATCATTATACAATAGATTTTGCAAGAAATATACAGTAAATTTCCTGCTAGTTGAGAAAACTCTCCCGTGTATTTCACTGCTATGTAACATGATTACGCTCATTTCAGCTGTACTTTAACAATAACTTTCAACCCTTTTACTACTCACTTCCCATAGATTTTTCATATAATATATAGTTATTTATCTATAATCTTCCCTATGAAAAAGAGAACGTTTTCTTACTTTTTCTTGATAAATCAATTAAGAAATGTAAGACTATACAAATGAGAATAAAAAGGAACACTTGTTCTTATTTTAACAAATATCCTCCCTCCTGTCTACATGATTTCTAAAGTAAATTAAATATTTTTCTGACATTTCTTTCTTTTTCATTTTTTATCTCATACAATAAACATACAGACAGGCAAAGGGGGAGTTTTCAAATGATTGCTTTTTTTATTGATTTTATTACGGTTGCTGCCCTCATCATCGGAATAACAGCATTGATTGGTGTCATTACAAATAGCATCGGCGAAAAGCTCTTTGGTGGAAAAGAAAAAATGAAGTTTGTTAACAAAAGTTTGGATGTACAATCTGGCTGGAACCAAGTTGGCGGAAAAGGCATTTATAAGAAACGAACGTATTAAAAAAAGCAGGTGATCACCTGCTTTTTTTCTTATTTCTCTACTGAAGCCCATTTAAAGCTTAAATCGCCGCCATATTTATGGTTGTACATATTTTTAATTGAATCTCTTTGTAAATATGCTCTACCACGTTGATATACTGGAACGATCGCAGCATCATCAAGTAACATTTTTTCTGCTTCTAATAAGTTCTTCCAACGAGCATTTACATCGCTTCCATCTTTTTTCGCCTTCATAATGATTTCATCGTATTTTGGATTAGAGTACTTCATCTTATTTTGTGATCCATCTGTTACAAACATATCAAGATATGTAATTGGATCTGGGAAGTCCGCACTCCATCCAGAGAATGACATGACATAATCGCCCGCATCTTCTAATTTTAGTTTTTGTGCGAATGGTTGTTGTTTAATTTTCACTGTTAAACCTGGTAAATTCTTTTCTAATTCACCTTTTAAATATTCACCAGTTTTCTTTGATAACTCTACATCTTCATTTAATAATTCTAATTCGATTTCATTTTTACTAAGTTCTTTTTTACCAGCTTCCCAATATTTCTTCGCTTCTTTCACGTTTGGTTTTACAATATCCCCGTTTACAGCACGGAAATCTTTTTTATCTGGTCCTTTAATGAAGTTATCAGGAATTAATCCTGTCGCTGGCTTAGAACCGTTATTTAATAATGTATCCACGAATGGCTTACGGTCAAAAGCAAGTGAAATTGCTTTACGAATATTTTTATTTGCTAAAGCTGGATCTTTTTGATTTAAACGAAGGAAGAATACAGATGTATCTTCTACTGTTTGGAAATCTGGTTTTCCTTTATATTTATCAATAAACTCCGCTAATAACGACGCTCGATCAATTGCATTTGTTTCATATAAGTTAATTGGCGTAGATGTATCTTTTACAATATTAAAGTTTACTTCTTCAATCTTTACTTCTTTATTGTCCCGATATGACGCGCTCTTTGTCATTTTAAAGCTACGTTCATGTTGCCAATCACTTAGTGTAAATGGCCCGTTATAAAGCGTTGTATTCGCTTCTAAACCAAACTTCGTACCTTGCTCTTTCACAAACTTTTCATTCGCAGGATAGAAGATTGGATATACCATTAAATCTACAAGGTATGGAATTGAATTATCTAATTCCACTTCTAATGTATAATCATCAATCGCCTTTACCCCTAATTGATCCGGACTCATCTCTTTTTTATTAATTTTCTCTGCATTTTTTATATCATACATAATGTACGCTGATTTCGCAGCTGTATCTGGGTTAATCGCTCTTTGCCATGCATATACGAAATCTTTTGCCGTCACAGGCTCACCATTTGACCATTTTGCGTCTTCACGTAATTTAAATGTATATTTTTTACCATCTTCTGATTTTTTGAATTCCTTCGCTACACCAGGAACTAGCTTATCATCTTTTCCTAAACTGTATAAGCCTTCCATCGTATTAGTCATTACTCTTGAAGAAACTGCATCAGCTGATAACGCTGGATCCATCGTTGGAATTTCTTGTGTTTCAATTAAGTTAATAACTTGCTTCGCGCCGCTTTTTCCGCTATCCCCTTTAGCGTTTGCTTGCGATTCATCTTTTTGATAGCTACATGCCCCTAACATCATGCTCATCGCTACTGTTGATGCTACAAAAACTGGTATCTTTTTTTTTCATACTTCCACCCTCCAAAAAAATGTTAACCCTTTCATTTTCAAACAAAAAGAAATATATATATGTTCTAATAATTCATATTATACACACAAATATATTTTTTGTATATTTATATTTCTATTTCATTAAAATTTTCCGTTAAAAAATATACCTTTGTAAACGTTTCATATTGCTGATTATTCTTACTAAAGTGTTAAAAATAACATTTTTTACACTCTTCTAAATTATCAGATAAAAATGAATTTTATATCTCATAATATTTTATGTATAATTATCCTTTTGTTTTTATCATAAAATAGCACTCTCTTCATAATAAAAATATGTAGGCTAAAATGAGTGCAAAGGTTAAGAAAGTATGTTACGATACATTTTGCTAAAAATAGATATCGGTAAAGAGGGGACGGACATGGCAGCAATTCAAGCAAAAAACGGGCCTACTGAGAAATTAAGTTTATTCTTATTAACATGGCCTATTTTTCTAGAAGTTTTTCTTTTTATGTTAATGGGGATCGCTGATACTTTCATGTTAAGTGCATTATCAGACGATGCTGTATCTGGGGTTGGTGCAGCGAATCAATATCTTCATATTGCGATTTTGGTATTAGAAGTCATCGGGAACGGCGCTGCTATCGTTGTATCTCAATACCTCGGTTCCAAACGCTTTATGGAAGCATCTAAAATATCAGCATTAGCCGTCACATTAAATTTAATAGTTGGGCTCGTTATAAGCGCTGGTTTTCTTTTATTTTCGAAACATATGATGCTCGCAATGAACTTACAAGGCGATGTACTAACGTATGCGCAAAACTACTTATCTATCGTCGGAGGAGCCATCTTCCTACAAGCTATTATTAACTCATTAGCCGCAATTATCCGTGTACACGGTTTTACAAAGCAAGCGATGTTTATTTCACTCGGAATGAATATGATTCATATCGCTGGAAACTACGTACTCATTTTCGGAAAATTTGGTTTCCCTGAGCTCGGTGTACAAGGGGCTGCAATTTCTTCCGCTATCAGTCGATTGATCGCACTTATTGTTTTCTTCTGGTTACTATACCGCGTTATGGAATATCGTGTGAAATTACAATATTACTTCACTTTATCCAAAGAATACATTGGGAAAATTTTAAAAATTGGCATTCCATCTGCATTTGAACAAGTGATGTATCAAGCTTGTCAAATCGTCTTCCTTTATTACGCAACGTACTTAGGAACGGAATCATTAGCTGCTAGACAATACGCTACTAACATTTCCATGTTCACTTATTTATTTGCAATTGCGATTGGTATGGGAACAGCCATTATTATTGGCCGCCTCGTTGGTGGTGGCGAAAAGGATGAAGCATACGAACGCTTGTGGAAAAGTGTAAAATGGGCAATTGGTGTAACTTTATGTATGGTCGCTCTCGTTATTATATTCCGTACACAATTAATGGGACTATTTACAGATAATCCGCACATTATCGGGTTAGGCGCAAGTGTTCTTTTACTAAGTGTACTACTTGAAACGGGACGTACGATGAACATCGTCATCATTAATTCGCTTCGTGCAGCTGGTGATGCAAAATATCCTGTTTTAATCGGTGCATTCTCTATGGTGTTAATGAGTTTACCACTAGGTTACTTTTTCGCCTTTCATTTAGATATGGGTCTCGTTGGTATTTGGCTAGCAATCGCCATCGACGAATGGACACGTGCCATTATTATGTTCTTCCGCTGGAAAAGTAGAGCGTGGGAGCGTTATGCCCTTGTTAAACCTGAAGAACAAGAGGAGAATGTTTCTGTTCAAGTTCAGTAATTTTGCATATGGATATCACTAATGATACATGAGATTTATATCGGCGATTCCTTAAATATATCGACTGACCGACAAATGTATACAATTCTTTTATATAGTAGAAAAGAGCCATCCTTCCATAACAGAAGAATGGCTCTTTTTCTTATTGATAAATCTCTTTATATTTCTTGTACTCCGCTTCAGAACATAGTACGAAATGTCCTGGGCGAATTTCACGCATTGTTGGTGCTTCACTACCATAATTATGCTGTGATGGATCATATACGATACGTTTACGATTGCGCTCATAATCCGGATCTGGAAGTGGAATCGCTGATAATAGTGATTTCGTATATGGATGAATTGGATTCGCATATAATTCATCACTTGTTGTTAACTCAACGATTTGGCCACGATACATTACACCAATACGGTCACTAATGTATTTTACCATTGATAAATCATGGGCGATGAATAAGTATGTTAAACCTTTTTCTTTTTGTAGCTTTTTCAGTAAGTTTACAACTTGCGCCTGAATCGATACGTCAAGTGCTGAGATTGGCTCATCGGCAATGATAAATTCTGGGTCTACAGCAAGCGCTCGAGCGATACCGATACGCTGACGTTGTCCACCTGAGAATTCGTGTGGGAAACGGTTCGCGTGCTCTTTATTTAAACCAACTGTGTTTAATAGTTCATGAACACGGTCCATGCGCTCTTTTTTACTTTTCGCTAGCCCGTGAATATCGATACCTTCTGCAATAATATCCCCTACTGTCATACGAGGGTTTAATGATGCATATGGATCTTGGAAAATCATTTGCATTTTACGGTTGAATTTCTTCAGCTCTGCGCGTGATTTTTTACCATGTACATTTTCACCATCGAATAACACTTCACCAGCAGTTGCATCATATAAACGAATAATCGTTCTTCCAGTTGTCGATTTACCACAACCTGATTCTCCTACAAGACCAAATGTTTCTCCGCGGTAAATATCAAATGAAATATCATTAACCGCTTTGACAACACCACCACTCACGTCGAAGTGCTGCTTTACATTTTTTACTTCAATTAATTTCTCACGTTGTTTAGTCATGTTGTTCACCTGCTTTCATTTGAAGAATGCGTTTTTCAACGACTGCCGGCGGTTTTACTTCTGGAGCTTGCTCGTGAAGTAACCAAGTTGCCGCATAGTGCGTATCACTTACTTTAAATAAAGGTGGGTCCATTTCAAAATCAATTTTCAGTGCCTGTGGGTTACGTGGTGCAAAAGCATCTCCCTTTGGCGGCTTCAATAAATCTGGAGGTGTTCCAGGGATTGCATATAACTCTTCTTCTGAACCATCTAAACTTGGCATAGATGCGATTAAACCCCAAGTATATGGATGTTTCGGATTGTAGAAAATTTCATCTACAGTTCCAATTTCAACAACTTTACCAGCGTACATAACTGCCACTCGGTCCGCAACGTTTGCTACTACACCTAAGTCATGCGTAATGAAAATGATTGCTGCTTCTGTTTTTTGCTGAATGTCTTTCATAAGTTCTAAAATTTGCGCCTGAATTGTAACGTCTAGCGCTGTTGTCGGCTCATCGGCAATTAATAATTTCGGGTTACAAGCTAACGCCATCGCAATAACTACACGCTGTCTCATACCACCTGAGAATTGGTGAGGATATTGTTTTAAACGAGCTTCTGGATTTGGAATACCTACAAGGTCAATTAATTCTAAAGCAACTTTACGTGCATCTGCTTTACTCATCCCTTGGTGTTTAATTAGACCTTCCATAATTTGATTTCCAATTGTCATCGTTGGGTTTAATGATGTCATTGGATCTTGGAAAATCATCGCAATATCTTTACCGCGTACTTGCTGCATTTCTTTTTCTGTTAATTTTGTTAAGTCACGACCTTCAAATACGATTTCACCATTTTTAATGCGTCCAGGAGGATTCGGAATTAATCCCATTAACGCTTTAGAAGTAACTGATTTTCCTGAACCAGATTCTCCTACAATCGCCAATGTTTCTCCTTTTTTCAAATCAAAAGTAACGCCGCGTACAGCTTGTACTTCACCTGCATGTGTATCAAAGGAGACTTGTAAATCTTTTACCTCTAACAATGTTTTCATCTTTGCCTCTCCCCTCTTTTACTTACGCATTTTTGGATCTAACGCGTCGCGTAATCCGTCTGCCATTAAGTTAAACGCTAAAATTAATATACTGATGACAACCGCAGGGATGAACATCATATGCGGATACGTTTGAATAGATTTATAACCATCATTTACAAGAGAACCTAGTGACGCAAATGGTGGCTGAATTCCTAAACCGATGAAACTTAAGAACGCTTCACCAAACACCGCTGATGGAATTGTAAACATTGTCATTACGATAATAGGTCCCATTACGTTTGGAATTAAATGTTTCACAATTAATTGTGTATTTGTTGCACCTAATGTACGAGATGCTAATACATATTCTTGGTTTTTTAACTTTAAGATTTGTCCACGAACAATACGCGACATCCCTATCCAACCTGTAATCGCCATCGCAAGTGTAATTGACCAAATACCAGATCCCATAATGATTACCATTAAAATAACGATGATTAAGTATGGAATACCGTTAATAATCTCCATAATACGTTGCATAATGTTATCTACTCTACCGCCGTAGAATGCTGAAATACCTCCGTATGCAACCCCAATTACTAAGTCAATTGCTGCCGCTAAAAGAGCGATATATAATGATACGCGTGTACCTTCCCATGTTCTTGTCCATAAGTCACGGCCAAGGTCATCTGTACCAAACCAGAAGTACTCTTTAATATCACGTTTTTCATATTGGTCAACACCATATTGATCTGTACCGTCAAATGGTAACCAATGAACATTTTCAATAACTGGAATTTTTGGTGGTAATTTCGCACGACCTAAATCTTGCTCTTTATACGAGTGTTTACTTACCATCGGTCCAAAAATCGCTAATAGCGCAATGATAACTAACAATACAAGGCCAAGCATCGCACCTTTATGTTGGAATAAACGTCTTCTTACATCTTGCCAAAACGTTAAGCTTGGACGGGCAATGACTTCATTATCAACATTATTTTGATTGGCTTGTTGAAATAAATCTGGAGATAATTTTTGTACATCTTTCATCATTTTTTCCCTCCCGCTAAACGAATACGAGGATCAATAATTCCGTATAAAATATCGACAATGAAAATAACTAAAATGAAGATCGCACTATAGAAAATCGTAGTTCCCATAATAACTGTATAGTCATTTAAAGTAATCGATTTAACGAATTGTTCCCCAAGTCCTGGTACAGCATAAATTTGCTCGATAACAAGTGTTCCTGTAATTAATGCCGCAACCATTGGTCCTAAAATTGTTACAACTGGAATTAACGCGTTACGAAGTGCATGTTTGACAATGATAACGCCTTGGCTAATTCCTTTCGCTTTCGCTGTTAAAATGTAATCGGCTTGCATAACTTCAATTAATTCTGCACGAGAGAAACGTGCGATTGTTGCGATAACTCCCATCGATAATGCAATTGTAGGCATTACAGTAAACTCTGGTCCTTTCCAGAATGCTACTGGGAACCAGCCAAGTTTTACCCCTACGAAATATTGCAGTAATGCGGCGAATACGAATGATGGTACCGACATTCCGAGTACCGAAATAACTGTTGCACTATAATCTACCCACGTATTATTACGAAGTGCGGCAACAATACCTAAAATTAAACCGATAAATGTTCCTAATATAATCGCTTGTAAACCTAATTGGGCTGATGGTCCAATACGATCCACAATCATGTCTGTTACTGGGCGGTTATCATATTGGAATGATACCCCTAAATCACCTTTTGCTAAGTTACCTAAGTAACGTGCATATTGAACTGGTACCGGATCATTCAATCCGTATTTTTCAAGAATGATTTCTTTTTGTGCCGGTGATAGCTTCTCCTGGTTTTTAAGCGGAGAACCCGGAAGTAATTTCATCAAAAAGAAAGTCATTGTAGTAATTAAAAATAATGTCAAAGCCATGTACACGAAACGTTTTAATACATAACGTCCCATAGTCAAGCACCTCCCCGTTTTTCTCAAAAGCAATAAGATAGTTTAAAATATTCTTACTTTTATTTTTTTAAAATAAGAGCATATGCCCATCATAGGCATATACCCTTGTAAACGATGGAAAAAAAAGATTATTTTTGTTCAACAGATGCCCATTTGTAAGTTAATTTACCACCATAGTTAATTGGGATAATATCTTTTACGGCACCTTTTACTACATACGCTGAACCTTTTTGGAAGATTGGAGTGATAACTGCATCCTCTTTAATTAACATCTTCTCTACTTCTAGAAGGTTGTCCCAGCGAGCTTGTAAATCTTTTGTATCTGTTTTAGCTTTTAGGATTAACTCATCATATTTCTGATTAGAATACCCTGTTTTATTTTGAGAACCATTCGTAACAAACATATCTAAATATGAGATTGGATCTGGGAAATCTGGTCCCCAAATACCAAACGCAATATCATATTGCTGAGAATCTTCTAATTTATTTTTTTGTGCGAATGGTTGCTGTTTAATTTTAATTGATAAACCTGGTAAGTTCTTTTCCATCTCACCTTTTAAGAATTCCCCAACTTTTTTAGCATCTTCATTATCAAAGTTTAAGAATTCTAGTTCGATTTTATCAGTTCCAAGCTCTTTCTTCGCTGTTTCCCAAAGCTTTTTTGCTTCTTTTGGATTTGTTTCAACTAGCTTTCCATTTTCAGCTCGAAAATCTTTTTTATTTGGACCTTCAGCGAAATCTTTTCCAACAAATCCGTAAGCTCCAATTGCGCCGTTATTTAAAATAACTTTTGCAATGTTATCACGGTCAAAGGACATTGAAATTGCTTTTCTTAAGTTTTTATTACTTAAGTACTGATTACTTTGATTAAATCTTAAGTAAGCAACCCCTGCCTCTTTTCTTGTTTGGAACTCTGGGCTTTTTCTAAACTTATCAACAAATTCAGACGTTAAAGCCGCTCGATCAATCGCGTTTGTCTCATATAAATTTACATCAGTTGCTGTATTTTTTACAATATTAAAGTTGATTTCTTCGATTTTAACCGTTTTATTATCCCAATATGAAGGATTCTTCTTGAATTGGAAACTTTGTTCATGTTTCCAATCACTCATAACGAATGGACCGTTATATAATGTTGTATTTGCCTCTAAACCAAATTTATCACCTTGTGCTTTTACAAAGTTTTCATTTAGTGGGTAAAATACTGGATAAACTGTTAAATCGATAAAGTAAGGAACGGGATTGTCTAATTCTACTTCTAGTGTATAATCATCAATCGCTTTTACACCTAATTGGTCAGCAGGTAATTCTTTTTTATGAATTTTCTCTGCATTTTTAATATCGAACATAATGTATGAATACGTTGCTTTTGTATCTGGATTTACTGCTCTTTTCCATGAATACACAAAGTCTTTAGCTGTTACAGGTTCCCCATTCGACCATTTCGCATCTCTTCTTAATTTAAATATGTATTTCTTCCCATCATCTAGCTTTTCGACATCTTCTGCAACTCCAGGCATTCTCTTTTGATCTTTGCCAATACGATATAAACCTTCCATCGTATTATTTAATGCTGTAGAAGATGCAGAGTCAGATGCTAGCGATGCATCCATTGACGGAATTTCAGATAACTCTGTTAAATTAAGAGTCTGCTTTCCGTTACTACTACTCGTAGCGTTTTCTTTCCCTTTTGCTTTTGCGTCATCTTTTTGGTAGCTACACGCACCCAGCAACATACTTGCAGTTAAAGTCGATGCAAGTAATAACGGTATCTTTTTCTTCATGTTGTGTTGCCTCCCCTAATTGCACTTCCTGTACCCTCACTTGTTAAAAAGTAGAATTGAAAGAATAATCTCCAAGTTTCTACAATTTTCATTATACATATAATATAACAATTGTGAATATAGTTTTTTGTTTTTTTGTTAAAATTTTTAATAAAATATTTATATTTTTAATTTTTCGTAAAGGGATACATTAACATTGCTACCATCATCTTAAAATCAGACCTTTAATTGCGTATAATTTTCAAAAAATTAATCCTAGTACTTATTATAGCTTTTATAGTATAATAATTCTAGTAATATTTTGACGGAGGGGAATATTTTGAATAAAGTTTTTTTTCATACTTGTATACTAATTTTTATAGCGATGCTTGCTTCTAGTATTGGTGCATTCCTCATTTCATCTCAATTTTT
Source organism: Bacillus cereus group sp. BfR-BA-01349 (assembly GCF_022663795.1). Taxonomy (NCBI): domain Bacteria; kingdom Bacillati; phylum Bacillota; class Bacilli; order Caryophanales; family Bacillaceae; genus Bacillus; species Bacillus cereus group sp. BfR-BA-01349. The sequence continues at coordinate 66,459 of NZ_JAKUGE010000006.1, read as the reverse complement.
GTTGAACTTTGTCAACATTTTGTTTTATATTGCACTGTTTTTTATTCTTATCGGCGGTTTTTTATACATATTTCAAAATGGTTTTTTCAATGTAACCATTTACGCATTCCAAAGAGTATTTGGTACGAACAAAAAGATTGACTCTTTAATTGAAGAAGTCGAGGAACCTACAGATAAGAAAGAACGTATTTATAAAACATATTCATTCAAATGGACATATCCAATTTGTATTACAGGTATCTTCCTTGGGTTGTTCTCGACCCTCATTAGCTTTACTATTTTGATGTAGTTTGCAAACACTATCCCATATGATATAATAATCAGCAAAACATTTTGTTATAAAACTTTAGTTCTTTCATATTAAAAGAGCTCAAGTAACAATAAATAAATTTATATGTATGCGATGATAAAGAAGAGTACATATTGAGGCAATTTCAGAGAGCTTGTGGTTGGTGTGAACAAGTAATTGTACAGTATGGAATGGGCTTTTGAGCACCAAACCGAACCGAAAGTAGTAGGCTTTGGCGTTATATCCTAACGTTATTATGGATTAGAGAGATTTCACAGTAGTGAAATAATTAGGGTGGTACCGCGGTCCATTCGCCCCTATAGTTTTTGGGATGAATGGGCTTTTTTGTTTGCCTTCTCTTCCCCCCATCACGCATTCAATTTTAGGAGGAATTACTTATGTCAGTTATCTTTTCTGGTATTCAGCCAAGTGGAACGATTACACTTGGAAACTATTTAGGCGCCATGAAGCAGTTTACAGAGCTTCAAAATGAACACGACTGTTATTTCTGTATTGTAAACCAACATGCGATTACAGTACCTCAAGATCCCGTCGGACTTCGTAAAAACATCCGCAGTCTTGCTGCACTTTATGTAGCATGCGGCATCGATCCTGAAAAAGCTACTTTATTTGTACAATCAGAAGTACCAGCACACGCTCAATTAGGATGGATCATGCAATCTGTTGCTTACGTTGGAGAATTAGAACGTATGACGCAATATAAAGATAAAGCTTCGGGTAGAGATTCAGTTCCAGCTGGATTACTTACGTATCCACCATTAATGGCTGCTGATATTTTACTTTACAACACTGAAATCGTACCAGTTGGTGATGACCAAAAGCAACATATGGAATTAACACGCGACCTAGCAGAGCGTTTCAACAAACGCTTCCGTGAAGTGTTCACAATTCCTGAAATTCGTATTCCAAAAGTAGGCGCTCGCGTTATGTCATTAACAGAACCTACGAAGAAAATGAGTAAATCTGATCCGAATCCAAAATCAATGATCAGTATGCTTGATGAACCAAAAACAATTGAAAAGAAAATTAAGAGTGCTGTTACTGACTCTGAAGGTATTGTGAAATTTGATAAAGAAAACAAACCTGGTATCTCTAACTTATTAACAATCTACTCTTCATTCTCTGGAAAAACAGTTGAAGAAATTGAAGCAATGTACGAAGGAAAAGGATACGGCGACTTCAAAGGCGACCTAGCGCAAGTAGTCGTAGAAGCAATTCGTCCAATCCAAGACAAATATAACGAACTAATCAACTCACCAGAACTAGACGAAATTCTAGACAAAGGTGCAGAAAAAGCAAACCGCGTTGCATTCAAACAACTACGCAAAGTAGAAAACGCAATGGGACTAAGCAGAAAACGTAGGTAACATATAAAGCGGAGGCAGCTCGTTCAGCTCTGACTGGCTAAGGTTCTTTCGCATAGAAGACGCTTTTTGTCTTCTTATGCGAAAGGTTCTTAGACACGAAGAGCTTGCTGCCGGAGCTGGGTTTCTACAAAAAGCGGAGGCGACTGTTTAGCCCTGACGGCTAAGGTTCTTTCCCATAGAAGGTGCTTTTTACCTTCTCGTGGGGAAGGTTCTTAGACGCGAAGGGCTAGGAGCCGGAGCTGGATTACATATAAAGCGGAGACGGTTCGCTTAGAATGTGAGGAGGATGGAGCTCCTGACGTAGAGGCGCTTTTTGCCTCGCAGGAAGGCGCGAAGCCACCGAACATTCTTGCTGCCGGAGCTGGATTACATATAAAGCGGAAGCGGCTCGTTTAGAATGTGAGGAGGATGGAGCTCCTGACGTAGAGGCGCTTTTTGCCTCGCAGGAAGGCGCGAAGCCACCGAACATTCTTGCCGCTGGAGCTGGATTACTACAAAATTAAAAAACCGCCAATTGGCGGTTTTTTAATTTACCTTTTGCTCATTTTCCATTTCCCATAACTTTTCAAAAAATGGCTGTCCTTTTACGAGACGCTCGCATAATTGTTCATGCTTATCAGACCAGCCTGTTTTCGCTTCATCATACAGCTTAACCCAAATATCTTCAAATTCCATATGTTGAACCATTCCATATGCTGATGGATCCCACTCTGTGAACCAATAGCGAATTTCTGCTGTATTTTTCGTTGTATGTAATTGATCTAACGCCATAAATAATAATTGTTTTAGCTGTCTTTCTTTACGAGTCAAGCCATTCATAATGAAAGGCGATGGTGATAAAATGTGATGTTCTTTTTCTGTTTCTTCTACTTGGAACTCATACTTTTCTGCTTGTACGTTTTCTACCATCTCATATACCATCTGCTCTTGGCGTGGTATAAGTCTGCTTTTGCGAATTGGTACATTGTAGCCAATTGTGTCAATCGCAATAATTCCTTTTCCATCTGTAACAACAAAGCAATACTCTTGCTGCAAACGTTCATGATTTTTACGAATATAAGCCTTATGATGTACGTCTTCCAGCATTTTTTGCGGAAGCTCTAACAATTCGTTCTCGATGTAATGATATAATGTGGCATCTACTTTTAATAATGGCACTTGATCTAATAGCTCAATCGTATCATCTTTCCGCCATTCGTAAAAATGACAAACGTTATACCCATTTTCTTCACCTTCAAACCAATTTACCCATACATCATGTAGATATAACATTCACTACCCCTCACTTCACTACTGTTTGTACCAATCATTATGTTCATTTTTGCTTAACTTTATTCCACTTGAGGAAATATATTCTAATTATTATTTTTTCTTCTATTAATACTAAAAAAACAGGAAATAGAAATCCTGTTTTTTTATATATGAAATGTACTTGCTTTATTCAATATTTCTTTTGCATCTATAGATAATAAAGAAAGTGTATCTTCTCCTTCCAAAGTTACACAATCTTTGACAATATGAAATCCAAGCGCATAGCCAAGCATCTTCGGATAAGAGTGAAAGCCATTTAATAAGATGTCATGTTCCCTTGTTCCTCGTTTTATACTTATTCTTTCATGTACAATATTTTTCCAATAATAAATAGCCTCTTCCTTTGAAAGATACGCCGTCCACGGTGCATTGTTTTTTTCTGTATACCTTTCTGTTACTGCTTGTTCAGCTAGCCCTTCCATAATCATCGTATCAAGTAATGTATATTCTGTTTCTTTCGTCTCAATTTGATGTAACCTGCATATGTGATGATATTCATGCGCTAATAACACTTTTAATTCTTCTACCGAATTCCGTCCACATACGAATAAGAAAATAACATGACGCATAGATAATCCAGCCCTACCGTTATACTCTTCTTGTACAGTTCGATTATAGGAATCTGATAATAAAATAAAGACAGGGACATCTGGACCTTTTAACCAGTTTTTCAGTTTATCATACTCCAGGCTCAATTCTTTCCAAATTTCCTTTTCCTCTAATTCTTTAATTTCCTTTTCTCCGCGCATGATCGGGCGATACATCCCTTTTGAAATTAAAAAGCGATACAACCTTTCTTTTGGCAACGGAATATACTTCGTAAATTTCTCACAAAGTTTTTCTGGCCGCCCATAATATAAATGTAGCCATTCAGCTGTTTCAACAATCCCCATCTTTATCCCTCCTTTTTCTTATGTATATGCTACAGGAGAAAAAGGCGTAAAAATAAATAAGGAGTTTTTTCGCAATATATTGCGAAAAAACTCCTTATTTTATCTATTATTTATACGATTTAAATACTAACACTGCGTTATGACCACCAAATCCTAATGAGTTACTTAATACTGCATTTACTTCTTGGTGTCTCGCTTGATTCGGTACGTAATCTAAGTCACATTCTGGATCTGGTGTCTCATAGTTAATTGTTGGCGGAATTACTCCGTCTGTAATTGATTTAATAGAGAAAATCGCTTCAACAGCACCAGCTGCTCCTAATAAGTGACCTGTCATTGATTTCGTTGAGCTAATCGCTACTTTATACGCGTGCTCACCGAAAGTTTCTTTAATTGCCATCGTTTCATATTTTTCATTCGCATCCGTACTTGTACCATGCGCATTAATGTAATCAATATCTTCTGGCTGTAGGCCTGCATCAGCTAAAGCTTGACGCATTGCACGCACTCCGCCTTCACCACCAGGAGCAGGCATTGTAATATGGAACGCATCTCCAGTTGCACCATAACCAGCAATTTCCGCGTAAATGTGAGCACCACGCGCTAATGCGTGCTCTAATTCTTCAAGAATTAGAATACCTGAGCCTTCACCCATTACAAAACCGCTACGGTTTTTATCAAATGGACGGCAAGCCGTTGCTGGGTCTTCATTAAATGTTAATGCTTTCGCTGAGCTAAATCCTGCGAATGCCATACTTGTTAGCGGTGCTTCTGCTCCGCCTGTAATCATTGCATCAGCATCACCACGCTGAATTGCTTTAAATGCATCACCAATTGAGTTTGCACCAGATGCACAAGCCGTTACAGAACAAGTGTTAATTCCTTTTGCTCCTGTTGCGATTGATACTTGACCTGCTGCCATATCCGGAATCATCATCGGTACGAAGAATGGGCTCACGCGGCGTGGGCCTTTCTCAGTAAAAATCTTAAATTGTTCTTCGTATGTTTCCATACCGCCAATACCTGATCCAATCCATACACCAATTCGAGGTCCGTTTTCTTCTGTAATTTCAAGCTTTGCATCTGCAACTGCCATTTTCGCTGCTGCTACTGCATATTGTGTAAAGCGGTCCATACGGCGCGCTTCTTTTTTATCAATATATTTCTCGACTTCAAAGTCGTTAATTTCTGCTGCTACTTTTGCTGGAAATAGTTCCGGATCAATTCTTGTAAGTCGTCCGATTCCAGATACACCCTTTTTAATGTTTTCCCATGCTGTTTCAACATCTGTTCCGACCGGTGTAACAGCTCCTAGTCCTGTAATTACGACCCTCTTTTTTTCCATACAAAATACACTCCTTTTTTTCTCTCAGTCCTTATTTACCCCAACGAAGAGCGACTGCTCCCCATGTTAATCCGCCACCAAAACCAACAAGTATAATTAAATCACCATCTTGAATACGTCCATTTTGCAATTCCTCTACCATTGCAATTGGAATTGAAGAAGCTGATGTATTACCAAACTTTTCAATTGTCATACTCATTTTTTCTTGTGGTAAATTTAATCTCTCTCTTGCAGATTCCATAATACGAATATTCGCTTGATGCGGTACTAAGAAATCCACATCCTCTTTTGTAAGACCAGCCTTATCCAGCACGCGAAGACAAGATTCACCAAGTTGACGAACGGCAAATTTAAAGACTTCTCTGCCATTCATCATAACATACTCGTCTTGATATAGATGCTTACCGCCGCTTCCGTCTGCTCCTAATTCGAAAGATAGAACGCCTCTTCCTTCTGAAACTGCTCCCATTACGATAGCACCGGCTCCGTCTCCAAATAATACCGCTGTATTTCGATCATTCCAGTCTACAATTTTAGATAGCTTATCACTACCAACTACTAATACGTTTTTATAAGTCCCCGTTTGAATAAATTGCTGCGCTGTAATCATTCCGTACATAAAACCAGCGCATGCTGCACCTACATCCATTGCAGCTGCATGTTTCGCTCCAATCGCTTCTTGAATGACACAAGCTACTGCTGGAAACGCACGATCTGGTGTTACTGTCGCCACTAAAATAAGATCGATATCTTCTCCGCTAACCCCTGCATCTTCAAGTGCTTTTTTTGCAGCCTCTACGGCCATATATGAAGTATCTATTGTATCATCGGCAATGCGTCTTTCTGCAATTCCCGTTCTCGTACGAATCCATTCATCGGATGTATCCATTATTTTTTCTAAATCGTGATTTGTGACTACTTTTTCTGGCACATATCTTCCGATCCCTAAAATGCCCACGTTCACATCGCAGCCCTCCGTTTTATATCAATTATTATGACTTGGTACTAATTTTAAAACATAAATGTATTTTTGTCTAGAATATATTTCGCATAAAACAGAAAGCTAACGCATTATTCACGTTATTTTTCATTAAAAGAAACAGAAACATACCTCTCAAATATAAAAAGACTCAAACCCTTCTGTTCACGGTTCGAGCCTCTCTTCCATCTAAAAAGATGCTTTTTATTCTTTATCTGCTTTCCTTCTAAACTAGAGAGTTCTCCTCACTACTTTTCCTTTATCCTCTTCATATCTCTGGTTTTCCCCCAGGCGAGAATAAAAAAGGCCCTGACCGCTTCTATCCACGGTTCGGGCCTCTCTTCCATCTTAAAAAGATGCTTTTTATTCTTTATCTGCTTTCCCAAGCTCATAAGCTTCGTTCATAACTTTCATTAACAACTCTAACACCGGCTGTGCCTTCTCCATATCAAGTGCAATTCCATTATCATCTAAAATTGCCTTTGCTTCCGGTAAATGCTTCATTGCGATTTGTAAAAACTGCATGCTTTTTTCGTTCATATTATGCTCTTCCTCTCCATTAAAACTTTCACATACAATAGTGTAACACGCGTACTACCCTTCGTATAACTCTTTATATTTTTTCATGTGTGCCAGTTGCTTATTTAAACCGTATTCTAACGGAGTATTTCTTTTTATTGAAATTACTTCGATAGCCTCATCTCTTACTTCGTTATTATTTTTATTTACTTTATCATCCGCGCGTAAAAGATTCATACCTTTTTCCCATAATGACTGTTTACCACTAAGTAAATTGTATATACCAAGATGCGCCCCGTTCGTTCCATGTTCCCATAAGTATTCACATACATCTTCAACGTAAAGTAAATCATTCCCCTTTTCCTCAATCGTACAACGCCACTCTTTTTCAACTAATTCTGATAAAATAAGCTGATGAAACATCATAAAGGACGGTTGCCACGGTCCATATAATGTTGGAACTCGAAATACACTATATTGTAAATTCCCTTTTTTCAATCCTTCTTCTACTTTCAAAAATAGGCGCTTATTTTCGGATTCATCTGTACTGCCTACTTCAATAGAAGAAATTAAATTTAACTTCACTTTTTGTTCTTCACACATTCTTATAATTCGCTTTAAATATTGTAATATGACTCTTTCATTCCGAAATCCACTTTGCTGATTTGGCTCATATAAGCAAAAATAAACAGTATCGAATCTCTCTTCCTCAACCGATCTCCATCCATCTTCATCTCTTATCGAATAATACGTAAATAACGCATTTCGCCCAATTAATAATAACTTCTCTTCATTAATTTTGGTCATACTATCGAATTCATCAAAATCAAGACCATAGACTTCCACTTCTTCTGCAATCATTTTATTTACAAGGTGATAACCTACAAACGTAAGTGCACCTATTATCAGCACGCGTTCCATACCACCAACCCTTTCCCTCTGAAACAAATAGCTCCTCATTTATGTATATGGGAGCTTCATAATTCTTCTTCATATTTTTTAAAGAAATCAGTCGTTTGCCTAACCATTTTATATTTCACATCTTGCAGATGGAACAAGACAGAAGTATCACATTGATTTAGTTGCCTCATTTTCTCATATCTACGCAACTGCTGTTTTCTTCCTCTTTTTTCTTGTGTTGATACGAAAATTTTAACAGGTACACAAGATGGAAGAAGCGTAAATGATTTCTTATTTATTTTTGATTCTACTTCTTCTTCTTTGGCATCATACGCCAAACTTAATTCCTTCACGAGTCTCTTGTAAAAAAATTTATGCTCTTTCTCAAAACTTACATATTCCGGTAAATCTAAACACGGATTTAGCATAACAACAGAACGAATACATTCAGGATATTTGTTCATCATTTCAAGTGCTACAAGCGCTCCCATACCATCTGCCATAATGTGCATTTTCGCATTTAACGTCTCTTTTCTCAAAACAACATCATATAAACGTTTTGCCAGACGAACAGATTGATCGTTTCCCCAATGTCTTCCGTATAAATTAGAGGAAAAGACCGTGTAGCCTTGTTCAATAAGACCATGTAAAAAATAAGATTTACCCGCATGTTGTGTCCATAAACTTGTACCATTCTCAATAAAGTAGTTATAATCACCGAGGAGCATAACAGAAAATCCATTTGGCTTCTCCGGTAAATAAATGACACATGGTTCTTTTTCTAAGTAAAAAAAACGTTCCGTAATACTCATTTTTCCCCCGCCTTATTTTCTAAACATATAAAAGTACTCTTTTATAATGTATGAACGGAATGCAAATTTGCGTTGAAAAATCTACAAATATTTTTCTATATTCTTTTTTCAATTGTGTTACAATAAGGACAGATTGAACGAATAGAGGTGTAAAATATGCGTTTCATTTGGGCATTAATTTGGTCGTTCTTACTTGTACACATGATGAGCTATGTAATCGGCTCTATGACTGGCGGTACATACGACTTTAACCAAGCGTCTATTTTCTCAGTTGTTCTTGCTGTGTTAGTACTAGCAATTTCAGCTGCAATTCCAAACGAGCCAGTAGAACAACACTAAAAAAAGAGTCCGGATTTTATCCGAACTCTTTTTTATTTTTATTTCACATGAACGACTAATTCGTTATTTTCTACATCAACAACTACGTGACTATTATCAGTAATTGTTCCTGCAATTAATTCTCGTGCTAATTTCGTTTCCACTTGACGCTGTACGTATCGTTTTAATGGACGAGCTCCGTACATTGGGTCGAAACCAGCTTCTACAACAAATTCTTTTGCTGCATCTGATAATTCTACTGTAATGTGACGGTCAGCTAGACGACCTTGTAGTTCTTTTACAATTTTATCAACAATGCCTTTAATTTCATTCGTTGTAAGAGGTTTGAATAAAATAATTTCATCAACACGGTTTAAAAATTCAGGGCGGAAATGTCCTCTTAATTGCCCCATTACAAGGTCTCTTGATTCCTCTTTAATCGAACCATCTTCTTCTAATCCATCTAGTAAATGAGCAGATCCGATATTTGAAGTCATAATAATAACTGTATTTTTAAAATCCACTGTACGACCTTGCGAATCTGTAATGCGTCCATCATCTAACATTTGTAATAAAATGTTGAATACTTCTGGATGTGCTTTTTCAATTTCATCTAATAAAACAACGGAATATGGTTTACGTCTTACCGCTTCTGTTAATTGACCGCCTTCCTCATATCCTACATATCCAGGAGGTGCACCAATTAAGCGTGACACTGCGTGTTTCTCCATATACTCAGACATGTCAATGAGAATCATTTGCTCTTCACTATCAAATAAAGACTGGGCTAACGTTTTTGCAAGTTCTGTTTTACCAACACCTGTTGGTCCTAAGAAGATGAAAGAACCAATCGGGCGGTTCGGATCTTTAATACCAGCGCGAGCACGAAGAACTGCGTCTGACACTAGGCTTACTGCTTCCTCTTGTCCGATAACACGCTCTGATAAGATTTGCTCTAAGCGTAATAATTTCTCGCGTTCACCTTCCACGAGTTTCGCAACAGGAATACCAGTCCAGCGTGAAACAATATCTGCAATTTCTTCTTCACTTACTTCCTCACGTAATAAACGATTTTCTTGTTTATTATGCCCGCCCATTTCTTCCGCTTCTTTTAACTCTTTTTCAATTGCTGGAATTTTCCCGTGACGAAGTTCGGCTGCTTTATTTAAATCGTAATTACCTTCTGCTTCTTCTAATTCACGACGCAGACGTTCTAAATGTTCACGTAAGTCACGAACTTTGTGAATTTCTTCTTTTTCTTTCTCCCATTTCGCTCTCATACCACTTGCAACTTCTTTTAAATCCGATAATTCACGTTGCAATGTTTTTAGACGCTCTTGGCTACCACGATCCGTTTCTTTTCCAAGAGCCGCTTCTTCAATTTCCAGCTGCATAATGCGGCGCGTTACTTCATCTAATTCTGTCGGCATAGAATCAATTTCTGTACGAATTGTTGCACATGCTTCGTCAACAAGGTCAATTGCTTTATCAGGTAAGAAGCGATCTGAAATATATCGATCTGATAAAACTGACGCTGCTACAATCGCACGGTCATGAATATTTACACCGTGATAAATTTCAAAGCGTTCTTTTAATCCACGTAAAATTGAGATTGTATCTTCAACAGTTGGTTCTTCTGCTAATACTTGTTGGAAACGTCTTTCTAGCGCTGGATCTTTTTCAATATATTTGCGATATTCATCTAGTGTTGTGGCTCCAATACAATGCAGTTCACCACGTGCAAGCATCGGTTTTAACATATTTCCTGCATCCATGGCTCCTTCTGTTTTACCAGCTCCAACTATTGTATGAAGTTCATCAATGAATAATAAAATGCGGCCCTCACTCTTTTTAATTTCATTTAATACAGCTTGCAGACGCTCTTCGAACTCACCACGGAATTTCGCACCTGCTACGAGCGCACTCATATCTAACGCAAAAATCGTTCTATCTTTCAATCCTTCAGGTACATCTTTTTTCACAATACGCTGTGCTAGCCCTTCAACGATTGCTGTTTTACCAACACCTGGCTCCCCAATTAAAACAGGATTGTTTTTCGTTTTACGTGAAAGAATACGAATTACACGTCGTATTTCACTATCACGGCCGATTACAGGATCGATTTTCCCTGCTCTCACTTCCGCCACTAAATCACGGCCATATTTTTCTAACGCTTCATAAGTTGCTTCTGGATTTTGACTAGTCGCTCTTTGATTCCCCCGAACTGTCATTAAAGACTGTAATAAGTTATCTTTCGTAATATACAATCTTGTAAATAATTGATTTATATCGCCTTTTTCTTCAGAAAAAGCAAGCAATACATGTTCTACTGAAATGTAATCATCCTGCAGTTTTTCTGCTTCTTTCCCTGCTCTTACAAGCAGTTGTTGCAGAGCGCTCGTTACATACAATTTTCCAACTTCTGCACCGCTCCCCGTTACAGAAGGTTTCTTTTTAATTAAACTTTCAGCACCTTGCTTTAATGCTTCTATATCAACATTCATTTTTTGAAATATACGTACTGCTAATCCATCTTGCTCTTCTAATAATGCAAGTAATAGATGAACAGTATCCACCTCTTGGTGATGATGAGATACCGCTAAAGATTGGGCACTCATAATCGCCTCTTGTGTTTTTGTTGTCATTTGATTTAAGTCCATCTTTACAGCCCTCCAAAAGTTTGACTTTCTTTGACCTTTTATTTGATTATACGCCAACTGACTTTTTTATACAATAATTTTGCCTATGTATTTTCAAACTTATTATTTGAAAAAGAAAAAGAGAGCATTCATTATACTGCTAAAAATACGGTAAATGAAATTACAATGTGTAACGACAAAAAAGCCGCAATAATGATTGCGGCTTCTGTTACGGTTTTCTTTTATATGTCCACTGGCGGTTATGATTCGTGTTATCCGGAAACTTTTCACCGGCAGTTAATTTCACCATTTGCGGATCTTTCACCATACTTCCCGTTTCACCAATTTCTACGTAAATGCCATCATTCGGCGCTTTTTGTCCAGAACGAAACCTGCGATTTTGTCCCATCTTCATTCTCCTTCCATGACGTCTTGCCTCATTAGTATATCCATTTTAAAAGAAAGCTTTTCTGTCATGTTTAGGAAACAGTACTACATCTCATTCTTGTACATATATATGAATGACACAAGCGTAAGCAGGGATTTCTTTCTTACTTGTAGAAAAAAAAGAAACCAACCTACCCTAGGCTAGTTTCAAAGGAGAGTCAAACATATACGAGAAGATTACATGTTCATTGTATGTCTCATCACACGAGCAATGTAACCCTTTTCACAATTTGTACATAATGAAAGAAACATTGTTTGAACTTTCTAAAAAGATGTTGACTTTTCTTAATTTCCAACGATAAATAGTAGACACCACAGCACTTTGAGACGTAAGATGGATATATAGTGAAATTTCCATCTATGGTGATTTCACCGAGTCTAACCTCTTATTTCTGCATATTAAAAACGGAAATACAGATAGATACAAAAAAATTATTATAAGAGGTGAAATTATGAACAAACAACATTTAATCGCATTAGACTTAGACGGCACTTTATTAACAGACAACAAAATAATTTCCACTCGAACGAAACATACAATTGCAAAAGCAAAGGAACAGGGACATATTGTTGTTATTTCAACAGGACGTCCATTCCGTGCTAGTTATGATTACTATAAAGAACTTGATCTTAACACACCTATTGTAAACTTTAACGGCGCTTACGTACATCATCCTCTTGATTCAAACTGGGGAACACATCACTCTCCTCTTGAGCTAGCAACAGCGCAAGAAATTGTCCGAGCTTGCTTTGATTTTGGCGTAAAAAATATATACGCGGAAGTAATGGACGATGTGTATGTTCGTGAAATTGATGAAGATAAAAAACATATTTTCGAATTCGGCTCTCCTAAGATTTTTACGGGAGACTTATTAAATATTTTAAACGATCATCCAACTTGCTTATTAATTGACGCACATGACGAGCATTCTACTGCAATTCGTCAACATTTAACCGATATGCACGCGGAAGTAATCGACCATAGAAAATGGGGCGCACCTTGGCCAATTATTGAAATTGTGAAAAGCGGATTAAATAAAGCGGTTGGATTACAAAAAATTTCTAGTCATTACAACATTCCACAAGAGCGAATTATTGCTTTCGGTGATGAAGATAATGATTTTGAAATGATTGAATTCGCTGGTCACGGCATCGCAATGGGAAATGCCATCCCTGAATTAAAATCACTCGCAAACCATACGACGTTAACGAACGAAGAAGATGGTATTGCTTTATATTTAGAAGAGGTTCTTGGGTTGTAATCTAAAAATTCCCTACTTATAGTTTCCTGCCAAATGTCCATACTATAAGTAGACGCATGAGACATTGCGTCGATTGTTTTCAGCTAAATAAAGGGGGTTTTTCGAATGGGTAAAAAGAACAAATCAAAACGTTTTATCCAACAAGGAGCCGATACTGTTATGAAGCATGATGCAAGATTCCCGTACAGAGGTACATTAGCTGAGGCAGAAAAAGCAAGAAGTAACTCTTGTTTTGGAGGGGTTTAAATGGGGAACTTACTATTCCAACAAGCTAGAGATGCTGTTGAAAATGCCGTATCTTGTTCAAGCGGTACTGAGCAACAAGATCTCGTGTATAGAGCAAAAAATGCTTTGCAATCCGCTTACGCAAACTCTTCAACTGCTGAAAAAGTTCAGCTCCGTGAAATGCAAGAGCAATTGCAAAACATCACGAATTTACATTAAAAAAGAGGACCAACTTTGGTCCTCTTTAATCTTTCCGAAACAATCCGAACACCCCAACTGTTTGCAGTATATTTGTAAATGCACCTGGGTCCACTTGTTTAATAATCCTCTCTAATTCGTATAACTCGTAACGGGTAATAACCATCATTAACATTTCTTTATTTTCATTCGTATAAGCACCTGTTGCTGGTATCGTTGTAATCCCTCTTACTAATCGCGAGTGAATCGCCTTTCTTACGTCTGTCCCATTCTTCGTAACAATTAATGCTGTAATCTTTACATGACGAGTATGAATTGCATCAATAATTCTCGTTGATACATATAAAGTCACTAGCGTATACAACGCTTTTTCCCATCCATATACATAGCCAGCAGCGATAATGATAATTGCATTAAAAAAGAAAAAGTATGTACCGACAGGCTTATCTTTTATTTTTGATAAAATCATGGCGATAATATCTAATCCACCTGTAGAAGCACCCCACTTTAAAGCAATCCCTACTCCAATTGCCGAAATAATCCCGCCAAAAATCGCATTTAATATGATATCATTCGAAACCGCTCTAACAGGGATGATTTCTAGAAACAGAGTCATAAATATAACACAAAGAAAACTAAAAAAGGTGAAGGCCTTTCCAACCTTTTTCCACGCTAAAATAACGACAGGAATATTAAATAAGCTAAATAATACTCCCGTAGATATGTGAATCGATAAAAAATCACCTAATATTTGCGATAATAATTGAGACAATCCAGCAAAGCCGCTCGCATACACTTTTGCTGGCGTTAAAAATAAATTCATCCCAATCGCGTTTAATAAACCTGCGATGATTACAACGATTAACTTCTTTATAAGTTCAGTATAATTCAACTTCAAATCCATTTGGAATCCACCTTTACCCTTCATAAATGCACCGCTATACATAGTCTTTACGAAAAAGGAAATGATAAACGTACAACGTTTAGAAATGGAGTTGATACATATGCCACATACGAGTGATAACGACAAAAAAGCACGCGATAATAACGCAAAACGCACACAAAAAAATGAGCAAGAGCAAAAAAATATTCAGCAAGGTAAACGTGCATACTCTAAAAAGACCGATCACCTTTGATTCCATCGTACATCAACAATTATGTTGATGTACTTTTTTACATTTTAAAGGAAAAAAACATTAAAAATTCACTTCATGTTCACTTCTATATTCTACAATAGCGATAACATATTCGGATGAGGTGTTGGCATGAGAGGGAAACATATTTTCATTATTACTGCACTAATAAGTATATTGATGTTATCTGCTTGCGGACAAAAAAACGGCTCAGCTACAGTCGCTACAGCAACAGACTCGACCATTACAAAGGATAACTTCGAAAAACAATTGAAAGATCGTTACGGAAAAGACATGCTATACGAAATGATGGCACAAGACGTCATCACAAAAAAATATAAAGTATCTGATGAAGAGGTAAATAAAGAAGTAGAAAAAGTAAAAAAACAATATGGAGATCAATTCAAAAAAGTATTAGAAAATAATGGTTTAAAAGATGAAGAGGATTTTAAAAATCAAATTAAGTTCAAACTTGCTATGAATGAAGCGATTAAGAAAAGCATTACAGAGAAAGACGTAAACGACCACTATAAGCCAGAAATTAAAGCGAGTCACATTTTAGTAAGTGACGAAAATGAAGCGAAAGAAATAAAGAGTAAACTAGATGCTGGTGCTTCATTTGAAGAATTAGCAAAACAAGAATCACAAGATCTACTATCAAAAGATAAAGGCGGAGACCTTGGATACTTCAATTCAGGTACAATGGCTCCTGAATTCGAAACGGCTGCCTACAAACTAAATGTTGGACAAATTAGCAACCCCGTAAAATCATCAAACGGTTATCACGTTATTAAATTAACTGATAAAAAAGATTT
Organism: Bacillus cereus group sp. BfR-BA-01349; assembly: GCF_022663795.1. Classification (NCBI taxonomy): domain Bacteria; kingdom Bacillati; phylum Bacillota; class Bacilli; order Caryophanales; family Bacillaceae; genus Bacillus; species Bacillus cereus group sp. BfR-BA-01349. The sequence continues at coordinate 50,986 of NZ_JAKUGE010000006.1, read as the reverse complement.
AAAACCTTACGATGAAGTAAAAAACTCTATTCGCAAAAACTTAGAGGAAGAACGTACTGCTGATCCTGTATTCAGCAAAAAATTGTTACAAGAGGAATTAAAAAAGGCAAATATTAAAATAAATGATAGTGATTTGAAAGATACATTTACTCTTGTTTCTCCGCAAGGAAATTAAAAAAAGCACAACCTTATTTTTTTAGATAAGGTTGTGCTTTTTAATCTTTTATCTTATTTCTTAAAGTAAGTCCAACCTTCTTCTTGGTAAACCTTTTCTTCTTTCATCAACTTACCAAGTGCACGCTTAAATGCAGCTTTACTCATGTTAAAGCGTTCTTTAATATCTTCTGGATGGCTCTTATCCCAAAACGGCATTGCTCCGCCTCGTTCTTCCATATAATATGCATAAATTACTGCAGCATCGTCTTCCATTCCTTCTTCTTTACGAGGAAGAAGTGAAATGTTAATTGTACCGTCATCTTTTACGTCAATAATACGGCCTGTTACACGCTGACCGATGCGGACTTGTTCTTTTCTTTCTGTATGGTGTAAGAAAGCACGGAAATGTTCATCTGTTAAAACGAATGAACCTACTTGAAGCGAACGATATACACGTCCATTTACGTTTTTATTACGCATAGATGGCGTTGCATCTACGATAATTTCTTGCATATCACTGTCTCTTGCCGGAAGAGCAATTAAACGATCACGATTCGTTAATTTTAACGTACAATATAATTCGTCGCCTACTTCTGGCCATACTGGCATATAAATCGGGAACTCATCAGCTGGAATTAGTATATCTTTTGACACACCAATATCAACAAACACACCTAAACTAGGAATAACTTCTACAACCTTTACCCAGTTCCAATCATAAGTTGTAATAATTGGTTCCTTCATTGTTGCTGAAATACGATTTTGGTGATCAAGGTATAAGAATACATCAATCGTATCGCCTTCTTCAATTTCTCCAGCTACTTCGTTTTTATGTAGGAAAATTTCTTCTTCTTCATTCCCAACCATATATCCGATTTCCGTTTCGCGTAAAACAGTTACCTGTTCAATCGATCCTATTTGCAAATACATATTTTTTAATTCCCTTCTATATATATAAAATTATCTTTTTTATCATTCCAAACAAAAGTTAATTATAACATGATTTTTCCTATATTTGTCCAACTGCCCAAAATTCACTATAATAAAATGAGGTTACATGAATATAAGTACGAAAACACTTAAGTCTAGACTCGTTTTCAGATATACTTTAGTATGTACAGTACATAACAAGATTAGAAATTTATTTGGAGGTGCTAACTATGGCAAAAGATAGTTCTTTTGACATCGTTTCGAAAGTAGAATTACCTGAAGTAACAAACGCAATTAACATCGCATTAAAAGAAATCCAAAACCGATATGACTTTAAAGGAAGTAAAAGTGATATTAAATTAGAAAAAGAAGTACTTGTTTTAACTTCTGATGACGAGTTTAAATTAGAGCAAGTAAAAGACGTTCTTATCTCTAAACTTGTAAAACGTAACGTTCCAATTAAGAACTTAGATTACGGAAAAGTTGAAGCTGCAACTGGCAACACTGTTCGCCAACGCGCAACACTTCAACAAGGTATCGATAAAGATAACGCGAAAAAAATTAACAACATCATTAAAGAAATGAAATTAAAAGTAAAAACACAAGTACAAGATGATCAAGTACGTGTTACAGCAAAAAGCCGTGATGACTTACAAGCAGTAATCGCAGCTGTTCGTAGCGCTGATTTACCAATCGACGTACAGTTCATTAACTACCGCTAAAAAGAAAACTCCTCTTAATTAGAGGAGTTTTCTTTTTTGTCTTGTAGAGACAATATTACGAGAACAAACTATAGAAAAAGGTATATGCGGTGAAAATTGCTAAGTGAACAGGGTCTAACCATACGCATACTTTACAAGTGACCGTATGATTAAACTAGGCCTTATTGTAGAATTTGTTTTATACATGTATTTAGCAGACCTTATTGAAAATAAGAAAAAGACACCTCAAGACGTTTCCCCCTTCGATTTGAATTACTTTTCTTAGTAACTACACCCTAGACCAAAGTCATCTTAAAAATCGCTGTAACTCATAATTCCTCCCCCGCCAAAACGTAACAATTTATGAGTATAAGAATATTTCCCAACCTTTAATGTAATGTAAAATTAATAAGGAACTTAAAAAATGTTAATTAAAAAGAGTTAGAAGTGGTTATATGAAGAAATTAATACTCTGGTTTTTATTGGCCACATTCTCCCTAAATACTGTAGGATGTTCTAATAATGCGAATTCACTAACGGATAAGTCTAACTGTATCAACAAAGCTTGGTACAAAAAAACTATGTCATGTAATCATTTAAAAAAACATTAAATAGTTAATGATAAAGGTCTAAAGAAAAGACACCCCAAAGTGCCTTCCTCCGACTTGAACCAATAATATTCGGATGGATTTAAAAAGAAGCATACATCGTTAATAAAGATGCAGACTTCAAAATAAAAAGTACACTAAGTAAACTCTTATTCAAAAATTTATATTAAACACTAATATTTTAGAAGAAAGTTTATAAGTTTAGAACCTACAGGGATTTTCCCTGTAGGTTCTATTATATTTCAAGTAATCCCCAAATGAATTATGAGTGGCTTTTTTCATTTTGGTTTTCAAAATATTTTTCTTTAACCATTTTTATCAGATTTTCTTTTTCTGTTAGTTCAAATATAAATAATGCTTTTTTCATGTTATTTGCAATATCTTCTTCATTCTGTTGTTTAAATCTTAATAAATTCCATCCCTTTAAATAGTAAAGTTCACCTAATAAGTATAAAGTATTTAGATTAATAGCTAATTTGATTCCTTTATCAATGTATTTTACCGCCTCTTCATATTGATAGGTCATACCTAAACATTTCGCTAAATTAAAAATGATTTTTAATTTAATCGCTTTATCTCTCGGAAAATCTAACTTATTAAAATTAGTTAAACACCTTCTTAATATAGTAATACTTTTATCATATTCTTTATTTTCCGCATAAAATATAGACATTGTCTGCATAATATCTATTTCTCTTTCTGATAAAAAATCAACATTGGTTAAAGTTAGTTTTAATGCATTATTTAAAAGCTTTAAAGCAGTTTTTATGGATCTGTTCGCCTCAAATATAGCAATTGCTTCATGCCATAGGAGAAATTGTTTATCTTCTTTTGCCTGGAAATTCTTTTCATCTTTCTCTTTTTTCACGATTTCATAAAGTTCATTATATTGTTTTTGCTTTAAGCAATCTTTTATTACGCATTTTACATTTTCTACATATTTTAGTTTTTTGTTTTGAGTTAATGCAAATATATTATTTGGGTCAATACCAAGTCTTTCTGATAATTGATATAACAATATACTAGATGGATAAATCACACCTTTTTCTATTTTGCTAATTTGACTTTGCGAACATATTCCATGACATAATTCGGATTGTGATATATTTTTTTTAATTCTAAGCTCTTTAATGGTAATACCCAAATCGTAAAACTCCATTTGCTCACCTACTATTTAGCACTATATTAGTATAAGAGTATTCTCTAACTTTTAATGTAATGTAAAATTAATATAGTTGCAATTATTGTTTGTTTCAAAGGTCTTCCTCTATCCGTATGAACACAAAAACAGGTTAGAAAGAAGACTTTTTCTCCCTAACCTGAAATCCCCCTCTCATTAGAGAAGTTTTCATTTTCGCATCGTTTCTCTTAAGAAATTTCATATCAACAGAACAAACACTATTGCCCCGCCGAACAAACTTACAAATACAATAAGAAGACATGAACATAGAACGAGCAACTTCTCATCTACGTTTCCTTTTAACTGCAATTAAAAACGCAATAAATAATACATTTACACCAACGATTAAGGAGATAAATAACCAATTCACACCTGTTTCGCCGTTAACTTTATACACGTTTGATTCTTCACGCTTTAAAACGAGATAAAATTTCCCGTTTTCTTCTCTTATAATTTCATCCTGTAACAATCCTCTTAACTCTTGTTTTTCACCAATTGCACTTGCAGGTAAGGAGACTTTTTGTGTTTCTTTCGTATTATTAATTGCTACTAAAGTTACTTCATCTTTATATTTTCGTTTTAGTATGCTCATCCCGCTCTTATCATACAGAAGCTCAAACGTACCGCGTCGTAAAGACGGTCTCGCCTGCCTAAGTTCACCTAGTTTTGCTATGTGTTGCATAAACTTTTCGTCTGACTTAAAATCCATTAATCGTCTATTATCGGGTACACTTCCTCCATCTAATGCAATTTCAGTTCCGTAATAAAAATTCGGAATTCCAGGTGATGTTAACAAATAAGTAAGCGCCAGTTTTAAACGTGATGGCGGATAATACATATGTTCTTTTGCAATACGCGCATATCTTTTTGTTTCTTGATTATCTAAGAACGTAACAAATTCTCCTTCTTTTTTACTCACATCGTATAACGATTTCACCGATACATCTGCTTTAGAAAACGACTCTACTATTTTTTCGTTGTATTCGCTATCCTCCTTTGTCATAATACGAAAATCTTTCTTTATCACTTGCATATCTTTTTGCGCGTTATCCCAAAAGGAACGCGGCTTTTTTTCACTATGTATAACATAACTTCCGTCTAAATCAACTTCTTTTATCCACCATTTCATTGCGTTAATTACCTGTTGTTTGTTTTCTCCAAGCGGAAATTGAAATACAACTTTCATTCCTTTTGCATGAACTTCTTTTACAAGTTCTTTCACATCATTGTCTGTCCCGAAATGTTCATTTACCTTTTTAAAATTTCGCACGTCTAATCCATCGTACTTTCCACTTTCAAAAAGTGGTGAAAGCATAACGGTAGTAAAACCCATTTCTTTTATGTAATCCAACCTTTTTATAATTCCTCTTATATCCCCTCCTTGATACCCTTCTAAATTACCAACTTCTAACTGTTTGTCATTTTTCGGTTCTCCATTATTGAAGCGATCAATCATAATGGAGTATATAACTTCATCTCGCCACTCTCTTTTTTCGTCTGCAAAAGTATGTATTGGTACAAACAAAACAATAGCTAAGCAAAAACAAATGAATAGTTTCCTAGTCCGTATTTTTCCCACACGCATCCCCCAAGTTTTTTAATTGTAAGAATATTATACCAATTATCCGAATGAAACGCATATGTCGATTTTAATCCTCACAAAATAATTCATGTTAGGTTTCATGACATCATTCATATAATTTTCTGAATTTTTAGTTTATTTTTAGTTTAATTTCGAATATGATATGAAACATAACAAATAGATGTTATTTTTTCTAACATTACAGGAGGAGAGATCATGGATATGGGAGATACAGTTTTTATGTTTGTAACGACAGTAATGGTCATGTTGATGACACCAGGATTGGCACTTTTTTATGGAGGTATGGTTCGCAGCAAAAATGTACTCAGCACAACGATGCATAGTTATAGCGCAATGGCTATCGTTTCGATTCAATGGATTGTTATCGGCTATTCTTTATCATTCGGACCAGATTGGCACGGGCTTATCGGTACACTTGATTGGTTCGGTCTAAACGGAGTTACCTACGCACCAAATCCAGACTACTCCTCTACTATTCCTCACAATTTATTCATGATGTTTCAACTCATGTTCGCCATTTTAACTCCAGCTTTAATTTCAGGTGCATTTGCTGAAAGAATGCGATTTTCTGCCTTTCTTATTTTTATCCTTCTATGGACAACGATCGTTTACAATCCTGTCGCTCATTGGGTATGGGGCGTCGGCGGGTGGCTAAGGGAACTTGGTGCACTCGACTTCGCTGGCGGAAACGTCGTTCACATCACTTCTGGAGTTGCCGGTCTTGTATTAGCTATTTTCCTTGGAAAACGAAAAAACATAAATGGTTCTTCTCCTCACCATTTGCCATTTACAATGTTAGGAGCAGGTTTATTATGGTTTGGCTGGTTCGGTTTTAACGTCGGCAGCGCATTATCCTTAAACGACGTAGCGTTAACTGCATTTATTAATACAAATATAGCCGCCGCTGCCGCCGCTCTAACTTGGATGCTTTCTGAATGGTTCTTCCAATCAAAACCAACCGCAATGGGAGCTGCTTGCGGAGTTGTTTCTGGTCTAGTCGCTATTACACCAGCTTGCGGGTTCGTTACACCTTTCTCCGCCCTTCTTATCGGAGCAATTGGTGGCATATTATGCTTTGGCGCCGTTTTCTTCTTAAAAACAAAATTTGGGTATGACGATACACTTGATGCCTTTGGATGCCACGGCATCGGAGGAACTTGGGGCGGTATTGCAACAGGACTATTTGCAACTACTACCGTAAACGGGGATGGTGCGAACGGATTGTTTTACGGAAACGCCGCGTTACTGTTTAAACAACTTATAGCGATTGGCGCAACATATGCATTCACAATCATCATGACGTATGCCATTATTAAAGCGATCAACTTCTTCCTCCCTGTTCGAGTAGATGAATATGAAGAACACATGGGTCTTGATATTTCAATGCATGGTGAGAAGGCTTATGAACATGCAGAGCGAGCAAACTAAAAAAGAGATGCAATCTATCGATAGTAGATTGCATCTCTTTTTAATATACTGTCAGGAATATATCGACGTTCCGACACAGGATACCTATTTACCAACAAATTCCAACATGAAGAAGATGAAAAATACCCCGGCATAAATTTACACACAAAAAAGACGACCGAAGCCCGGTCGTCTTTTCCTATTTATTTCGGAGCATCTCCTACATATTGCGTAATATCAACATTTAATGCCTGCGCTAAACGCATACCGTATTCTTGATCTGCACGGAAGAAGTTACAAACAGCTAATAATTTTGTGCGTTCATTTACGTCTTTTAGATCATTTGTTAAGTTTGCAATTAAGTTATCTTGCTCTTCTTTAGAGAATGAACGGTAACGCTCACCTGCTTGTTTGAAGTCATTTGGTTTCTCGATTTTTTCACGAGATACATAACCTTCTACTTTCATAGTTGAATCGCGGTAAGCTTTGTCTTCAACCGGATTCTCTGCATGACGGCTCGGTTCGTAGTTGATTGTAGATGGGTTTTGATTTACTTGCATCGCACCATCACGTTGTTGATTCTGAACAGCTGCGTATGGGCAGTTTACAGGAATTTGTAAGTAATTTGCACCAAGACGATAACGCTGTGTATCTGGGTAAGAGAATAAACGACCTTGTAATAATTTATCTTCCGATGGCTCAATACCATTTACAGTTGCACTTGGAGAGAACGCTACTTGTTCTACTTCTGCAAAGAAGTTTTTCGGATTACGATTTAACGTCATTGTCCCTACTTCCATTAATGGGAAGCGATCTTCTGGCCATACTTTCGTTGGATCTAGTGGATCAAAGTCTAAAGAATCCATTTCATCTAATTGCATAACTTGTACGTGTAAATCCCATTTTGGGTAATTTCCTTTCTCGATTGCATCGAACAAGTCACGAGTTGCATGATTGAAGTCTTTCCCTTGTACTTCTTGCACTTCTTTCGCATTTAAGTTACGTACACCTTGCTGTGGTTTCCAGTGGTATTTAATATAAACAATTTTACCTTCTTCATTAATCCATTTAAATGAATGGACGCCGAAACCTTCCATTTCACGATAGCTTGCTGGTGTACCGTAATCAGAAAATACCCATGTCATCATATGTGTAGATTCTGGACTTAACGTCATGAAATCCCAATAACGATCTGGCGTTTGAATATTCGTATCAGGTGCTGGTTTTAAGGAATGTACCATATCAGGGAATTTAATTGCATCACGAATGAAGAAAACTGGTAAATGATTACCTACGATATCGTAGTTTCCTTCTTCTGTATAAAATTTAACAGCAAACCCACGTGGGTCACGTGCTGTTTCAGGAGAACCTTGACCATGAATAACCGTTGAAAAACGAACAAATACAGGCGTTTCAGTTCCTTCATTTTGTAAAAATGCTGCTTTCGTATATTGCTTCATACTATTTTTCGTTACGAATACACCGTGAGCACCTGCACCACGTGCATGCACAACACGCTCCGGAATACGTTCACGATCAAAGTGCGCAAGTTTTTCTACTAAATGATAGTCTTCTAATAATACTGGTCCACGACGACCAGCTGTACGAGAATTTTGGTTGTCTCCAACTGGAGCACCTTGGTTTGTTGTTAAGCGATTATTTGGATTCATCTAGGGGGATCCTCCTCTTTCTTTCGTAGTAATCATTATTTATTTAAAATTATTATAAATTAATTATTATTTAAAACTAAATCTTTGTCAACTATTTCCTTCACTTTTTTGGAAACAATTTCAGCCAAACAGTCGATAAATGCAGATTGTGCATTCGGCATATTTGGTCTGAAATATTTGGCATTTAATTCATCCGTTACAACTTTACATTCATAATCGTTGTCATATAAAACTTCTAAATGCTCCGCTACAAAACCAACTGGGCAATATACGAAAGATTCGTACCCATGCTCTTCATATAAATCTTTCGTTAAATCTTGCACATCTGGACCAATCCACGGATCTGGAGTATTCCCAGCACTTTGCCAACCGATTGTATAGTTTTGAATATTTGCAGCTTCTGCAATTAAATCTGCCGTATGCTTTAGTTGTTCTACATATGGGTCTCCTGTTGCAATAATTTTTTCTGGCAAACTATGCGCTGAAAAAATTACGACTGCTTTCTCTTTATTATCAATTTCTGTAAACGTCTCTTTTATTTGGTCTGCCCAATACGAAATAAATTTCGGTTCATCATACCATTGTTCAATTGGTTCAATAACAGGACCACCAATTTCTTGCGAAAGACGAATAGCACGGTCATTATACGCTTTAATGCTAAATGTAGAGTAATGTGGCGCTAATACGATACTAATCGCTTGCTCAATCCCATCACGCTTCATTTCTTCTACCGCATCTTCTATAAATGGTGCAATATGTTTTAAACCTAAGTAACAAGTAAATTCATACTCTGTAAATATGTTATTCATTGAATCTGTTAATTTATGCGCCTGTTCTTTCGTAATTTTTGCAAGCGGCGAAATTCCACCAATCGCTTTATAGCGCTCGATTAAATCTTGGAGTGCCTCTTTGGAAGGTTTACGACCGTGGCGAATATGTGTGTAGTACGCTTCTACATCATCTAATGATTCTGGCGTTCCATACGCCATTACGAGTAAACCTATTTTTTTCTTTGGCATCTATATAACACCTCAATTTTATAAATGAGAATCTTTTTCAAGAACATTTGTTTCCAATTATAACAAACAATAATAAGTACGTAAAGATAATTATTCTAAATAAGTATTTTTTCTAATATGATTTTAAATTTCATTTGACAATTTCTTTAATAAAAAGCGACTTACATAAAAGTAAGTCGCTTTTCCCTTATTCCCTAATATTTACCCCATACTCTTTAAACCAAACGTGAATTTGTGCTAAATGAGCTAAAAGTTGAGGACCTGTCATTAATTGCCCGAACCAAGGTGATTGAAATGCACTGCCGCCAGACTGAATCAATCCGCTCAACTGCTCTTTATCAAATAGTTCGTGTAAAATTGAACCTTTATCTGTTAATAAATCTTGTAGCCATACTGTGACTGCTTTCGTATAGTGCGGATTATGCGTTTTCGGATAAGGACTCTTCTTTCTATATAAGATGTCATGTGGAAGCACATCTTCTAACGCTTTACGTAATAGACCTTTTTCGCGGTTTTTATACATTTTCATTTCCCAAGGAATATTCCACGCATATTCGACAAGACGATGATCCGCAAATGGAACACGTACTTCTAAGCTTGCCCCCATACTCATGCGGTCTTTTCTGTCTAATAATGTTGTCATAAACCATACCATATTTAAATAAAATAATTGGCGTCTTTTCGCTTCTAGCGGACTTTCTCCCTCTAAAATAGGAACTTCTTGAATCGACTCTTCATAGCGCCTTTGTACATATTGTTGTAAATTTAATTTATTTCTCCATTCTTTTTTTAGAAGTTGTTCACGCGCTTCTGTAGAGCGCATCCACGGAAATGCACTCGATTGTAGATCATCTTCTCTATAAAACCACGGATATCCACCAAATATTTCATCTGCACATTCTCCAGATAAGCCGACGACAAAATCTTGTTTAATTTCGCGGCAAAACCATAATAATGACGAATCGATATCTGCCATACCAGGCAAATCACGAACGAGTACCGCCTCCGTTAAATACTCTGCTAGTTTTTCATTCGAAATGACGCAACGATGATGGGTTGTTTGAAACGTCTCTGTCATCAAATTAATAAACGGAGCATCTGAATTTGGCTGAAACGCATTCGCTTTAAAGTATTTGTCATTATCTTCGTAATCAATTGAATACGTGTGTAATTGTCCTTTTCCTGATCTCTCGTATTCTTTCGCCGCAATAGCTGTAATAGCGCTCGAATCTACACCACCTGATAAAAAGGTACATAGTGGTACATCAGAAACAAGCTGTCTTGTAATGGCATCTTGTAGTAAAAAGCGCGTTTTCTCTACTGTTTCTTCAAAAGAGTCTTCATGTTTTTTACTTTCTACATTCCAATATCTCCATATACACAAACCGTTCTTTGAAAATGTCATCGCATGACCTGGACGTAATTCTTTTATACCAGCATAAATACCGTGGCCAGGCGTTCTTGACGGTCCGAGTCCGAATATTTCTGATAACCCTTCTAATGTTACTTCCGCCTTCACATCTGGATGCGACAATATCGCTTTTAACTCCGAACCAAATAGTAAGCGTCCGCTATCATATTTATAAAAAAGTGACTTTACACCTAATCGATCTCTCGCAATAAATACTTGTTCTTTCTGTTCGTCCCATACTGCAAACGCATATATACCGTTTAAATGATCGACACATTCTTCTTTCCATTCAATATAAGAAGCTAATAATACTTCTGTATCAGAATGACCTTTGAACGTATACCCTCTTCTTAATAATTCCTTTCGAATGTCTTCTGTGTTATAAAGTTCACCGTTATAGCAAATGGCGTAATTCGTTTCATCTTTTAAACAAGTCATCGGCTGTTTACCGCCCTCAGGGTCTACAACGATTAACCGTTTATGCCCAAATGCGACATTTCCTTTAATCCAAACTTTATTATCATCCGGCCCCCGCTTCGCTAACGTCTCAGCCATCTTCGTAACGACATCTCTTTCTCCTTCTAATGAGTGTTTATAATCCACCCATCCTGTAATCCCGCACATATAAATCATCCTTCCATCTTATTTCTTTTCTTGAACGTGCAGTAATCCCCACCCTAAGAGTGCGGATCAAAAAATGAAAAACTTGACGATAACCTACTATCCACATATGGAATAGCATTCTCACTCAGTAAAACGTGTTTTATTGTATGCCCACCTATGTCTAGATGTGTCTAGTTATAAAGAACGCACGAACTGTCTATAACAGGAATAACTACTTTTCATAAAGGAGAAATCGTATATGATACAACGTAAACATATTTTATATAACCAGCCCCGTGCTCATACAGTCGGTAATGTAGAATATATAAACAATGAATGGGTATTCTTTGATGATGAAAATGATGAAGCGTTTCTATTAGAAGATATTGCCGAAGATGGGTTTGAAATTTTGTATAATAACAATTGGTTACCAGCCCGTTTCTATGAACAAGATGTATTACAAATCGCCAACGAGCAACACCATTTGCAAAATGGTGAAATGGTACGTATTCGAAAAAAGTTACTTCTTAGCTATAATGAATGGCTCGAGGAATTACCTGACTCTGTCTTCACATTATTAACTGAATCATTGCAATCACTTCACTACTCTTTATATGATTGCATGTATTGTCATAATTATTTATCTTTCTTACCGAAAGAGGAGTCACGCGAAGGAGTAAATATTCTTTTGTTTGATAACGAAGAAATGATCTGTACACTGCAACACCATTTCGTCCGTCACACTACGTCAAATAAAAATATGTTCCGTTTTACGAAAGTAAATGGAGAAGAGTTGCATATCGATGCGACATAAAAAATAAAAACCACCTTATCTCCCAAGTCTTTGAGATTATAAGGTGGTTTTATTTTTATTTGAATACGTACCAGCCAAGTGGCAATTTCAGTCCTAAGTATAATACTGCTACTAGCGCAACAATAAATAAGCCCCAAACCGCCCCTGTTGGTTTGTTTTTGCTCATTTTTACAAGAACCATTTCCATTCCGCCGATAACTAAAATACCAGCTAACATTTTCAGGCCGTACCACATGTGCATGCTACCTGTTGCTGTCTTCACAATACTCATGTACAACATGAAGCCTGTCACAATAATGATGATATACATTAGGCGAAGCCCCATATGTACACCTTTACCTTTTCTTCCTGCTGAATAAAGTGAATACGCAACGAAGAATAAAATTAAACCTAACGCCCATGCTGTAATATGCATATGTACCATCGTATCCCTTACCTCCTCTTTTCACACTTTTTCACTCTATATGATAACATGTTCATTTATTTTCAGGAAATGTTTCGCTTTTTTACATTTAAATGATATAATATTTAGAGTATTTACAAACTTCTTGTAATAACAAAAGGGGGAACAATCATGATTCAAACTAAGGATATTATCGAACTTACAGACACATATGGAGCAAATAACTATCACCCACTTCCAATCGTTATTTCTAAAGCAGAAGGTGTTTGGGTAGAAGATCCTGAAGGAAACCGCTATATGGACTTATTAAGTGCATATTCTGCAGTAAACCAAGGTCATCGTCACCCGAAAATTATTAACGCTTTAATTGACCAAGCAAATCGTGTTACGTTAACTTCTCGTGCTTTCCATAGCGATCAATTAGGTCCTTGGTACGAAAAAGTTGCGAAACTAACTAATAAAGAAATGGTACTTCCAATGAATACAGGTGCTGAAGCTGTTGAAACTGCAATTAAAACAGTTCGTCGCTGGGCTTATGATGTGAAGAAAGTAGAAGCAAACCGCGCTGAAATCATCGTTTGTGAAGATAACTTCCACGGACGTACAATGGGTTCTGTTTCTATGTCTTCAAACGAAGAGTACAAGCGTGGATTCGGTCCAATGCTTCCTGGCATCGTTGTAATTCCTTACGGTGATTTAGAAGCATTAAAAGCCGCAATTACACCAAACACAGCAGCATTCATTTTAGAGCCAATTCAAGGTGAAGCAGGAATTAACATCCCGCCAGCTGGTTACTTAAAAGAAGCTTTTGAAGTATGTAAAAAAGAAAACGTTTTATTCGTAGCAGATGAAATCCAAACAGGCTTAGGCCGTACTGGTAAAGTATTTGCTTGTGACTGGGACGATGTAACTCCTGACATGTACATACTTGGTAAAGCACTTGGTGGCGGCGTGTTCCCGATCTCTTGTGTTGCAGCAAACCGCGATATTTTAGGTGTATTTGAGCCAGGTTCTCACGGTTCTACATTCGGTGGTAACCCACTTGCATGTGCTGTTTCTATCGCAGCTCTTGAAGTGTTAGAAGAAGAAAAATTAACAGAGCGTTCTCTTCAATTAGGAGAAAAATTAGTTGGGCAATTAAAAGAGATTGACAACCCAATGATCACTGAAGTTCGCGGTAAAGGTTTATTCATCGGTATCGAATTAAACGAGCCAGCTCGTCCTTACTGTGAACAACTAAAAGCAGCTGGTCTACTTTGTAAAGAAACACATGAAAACGTAATTCGTATCGCACCACCTCTAGTAATCTCTGAAGAAGATTTAGAGTGGGCATTCCAAAAAATTAAAGCTGTATTATCGTAATGATAGAGAGGTTGTCCGACATGTTGGGACAACCTCTTTCTTTTTATATTCATTTATATTAAGATGAAATTTTAATTTTCTGTATTTTAAAATCGTAAAGGAGGTGCGATATGCTATTAAAATATGGTAAACATATTAACTATTTAGCTACATCTTTTATTTTAGTTACATTCTTTGGCTTCCTACTTTCCACAACATGGCTTACTCACTACTCAACTCCTACTACATTCACACTACTGAAAGCATCATTTTGGACTGCTGTTATTCTTACTATCATTGGTTTTGGACGAGAAAAAAGCGCACTTACGGTTATACTATTTGGCATTTGCACACTTGCATTCATTGGTCTTTACACTTTTTCCGTTATTGATTACCTCTATAACCCAAGGCCATAAAAAAGAGCTATCTTTTAACAAGATAGCTCTTTTCTTCACTTCACTACATTTCGCAAAGTACCAATTCCTTCTACTGTAATAACCACTTCATCACCAGCATGTAAAAACTTCGGTGGTGTGAAACCTTTTCCGACACCAGCCGGGGTTCCTGTTGCGATAATATCGCCTGGTTCTAAAGTCATTCCTTTACTTATCGTTGAAATAATTTCTTCTATTGAAAAAATCATTTTATTTGTGTTGGAAGTTTGCCTTACTTCTCCATTTACTACCGTTTCAATGTGTAATGCATTCGGCGCATTAACCACCGATTTATGAATTAAATACGGTCCCATCGGACAAAATGTATCGAAGCTTTTCCCAAGGAAAAACTGTTTATGTTTTCTTTGAATGTCTCGAGCTGTTACATCATTGATAATCGTATAACCAAAAACATGCTCAAGCGCTTTTTCTTTTTTAATTTGTTTCCCTCGCTTACCAATAACGATAGCTAATTCTCCTTCGTAATCTAGTTCGTCCGTTGCATGAGGGTGACCATTAATTTGCTCATTTATGCCAATAACTGTTGTTGGTGCTTTCGTAAAGATCATTATATTTTCTGGAATAGACTCTACTCCACCCATTTCTACCGCATGCTCACGATAGTTTTTTCCAACGCACAAAATATTCTTTCTTGGCCTTGGAATCGGTGCTAATATTTTCACCTCTGTTAACGGATAATACGCCGCTTCCCCGTTTTCTTTTGCCCAATTTACAATTTCACATACTTTCTCAAAGCATTCAGTCCCTCTTTCAATACACTCTAACATTGTAATAGGGATTGTAACCTTTTCCCCTTTTTGTCTTTGCGCTTCTCTTAAGTGTAATACCTTTTCTTCTTCTTCATCCACAATACCTACAAATACCTTTTCTTCTTTCTTCGCCGTTACAAAACGCAATATTTCCACTCTCCATCCTAAAACTCATGCCCTTTAATTGTATTCGCATCCTTAAGAAAAAAACCTTCTCATGCACGCTAATTTTTACAATATTCTTCTCATACCCTATTCGTTACCCTTTATCATTTGGCATAAAATGTAGAAATTTTACTTTTTTTAGCGAATGCATTTCTTTTTTATGAAGTTTTTGTATAATATGTACTACATATATACTAAAAATTTCATTTAGAGATGGAGCCGATTTCAATGTTTGAGCAAGCGATTGAAAAAAAACGTGAAAAAATGATTTATTTTGCTGAACGCTATGGAATGACTTCTCAAAAAACAGTGGATTGTAGCCAAGAACTGGACAGGCTCTTAAATGTAATTTGTCATGTACATACGGATTTACACCCTAATCAAACATTCAAAACACACACGCAATAATGCGTGTGTTTCTTTTATTTCAAAAAAATACACATTTTATTGGAAACGCCCATACAATAGTAGAAAAGAAAATTTTAAAAACGAAGGGTGTTTTGTATGCCAGCTATGGTCGGACATATTCGTATCGTCAATATTGGATCAAGTGGTATTTTTCATATTGGAGATGTATTTGCGATTAGGCCTATTAGTTACTCACGTGCTTTCGCCGGGGCCGGCTCTTTTAATGTTGGAGATAACGTTTCTGTCTACAATTATCAAAGTGCAACGACTGTCAACGATTCAGATGTCGTCGATCAAGCGATAATTGGTTCAACTTAAAGGGGGCGATTGTATTGAATTTTTACGTAAACCAAAGCATCATCATTAACAGCATTAAAATTGATAGCATTACAACCTCTTCTGTGTTCCAAATTGGTACTGCCGGAAGTATTAAAGCCCTATCTAAATTTTCAAATACGGGCGGATTTACGGAGCCGCTTCGCCCATTACAAGCGAAAGGACAAATTATTTCTATCAAACCATCAACTAGTTCTTCTTAAGACATCCTTGTCATAAATATATAGCAGGAATATTTTTACCCTCCCTATTGAAAAGGAGGTTTCACAAATGAATCAAGATATATATACTTACTTACACCAACTTCAACAAGCTCTTCAAACACAACAAGCAGCCATCCTGAATTTAGAAGATCAAGTGCGCCAACTCCAAGAAGAGCTTAACGAATTAAAAAATCGCCCCTCCTCTTCTGTAGGAAAAGTGGAATACAAATTCGATCAATTAAAAGTCGAAAATTTAAATGGTACTCTAAATATTGGTTTAAACCCATTTTCAGCAAAAGGACAACAAATTGAAGACCTTCAAGTGGATACAGAAACATTGAAGGTAAACCCTGAAACCGAAACAAACCCAGACTTTTATCAAGGTATCCTCCAAGAAATGCATCGATACTTAGATGAAGAAGCATATAATCGTATTCTCCATTTTGAACAAGAAGAGCGAACACCGCTTGATGAAATGTATCGACAAATGATGGTGGATGACATAAAAAAACAGATGGAGCATCGACTCCCTTATTATTTATCACAAGCGCAATCATATGAAGGTATTTCAACAGATCCAGATTATTTACGAGATATCATTATTCAGGCAATGAAACAAGATATTGACAAAGCCTTTCTCTCCTTTATTCAGCACATACCGGGAAATTTCCGAAAGGAGTAAGTATGTATGAACCTTAACGTTGTAAACCGTGAGTTAAAAGTCGGACAGATTAAAATGAACGGTGTATCGTCGTCCGCACTCTTTTTAATTGGAGATGCAAATCTCCTCATTCTATCTTCTATTCTCGATACACCATTTGAAACAGTTACAGAGGGTCCATTTGTACCATTAGTAACAGATGTCCCTCCTACTCCAGGTTAAGGAGACTGAGAAATTATGTTGCATCATGTGTCTATTGTCCAAAATGTTTCTATTATTTCTTTAGGGATTGCTGCTGTATTTCAAGTTGGAGATGCAAACCAAATGGAATTAAAAATTGCCGTCCACCGTGAAATTCCTTTTTATATACGGGGAGAAGGTCGCTTTGATGCTTTTGAAATCTTTACAGATGAACACATTACAATTCCAAAACGAACGACAGATGTAAAATTAAACATTGTAAATGAATGCCCTTTTATTGAAGTTAATAACGTTGAATTACGCACACTTTTAAATTCTGGTTGCTTTCAAATTGGAAATGTTGATTATGGTTTTAATAACTCTCGTATTATACAAATCCGCCAATATATTACGGATGAACCTTCCGCACAATAATTCATATAGTAATTAAAAAGCTTAGTAAAGTAGGTGGATGGTATGCCTTCGGTTGTAGGAAATCTCGTCGTGCAAAACAGTAACGGCTCTTTCAACTTAGGAGATTTTTATAACGTATCTCCGAAAGAAAACACGAAAGCCTATAACGGATCTGGAGCTTCCAATGTTGGGTTTGTCGTGAATACGTTTAACGGTGTTAGTGCAACGAATACATTTGATTCTGATGTGGCAGATCAAGATCAGATTGGAACAGCGTAAAAAAAGTAGGAGAATATCTCCTACTTTTTTCTTTTATCTAATTCAAAATTATTAAAATAAAATTTTAATAAGCAAGAGCTTTACTGTCCACAAATAGTGGTATAAACAAGTAAGTAGTGAAGAGGCACTATTTCATTTTATTTAAATGATAACCCGCTCTCCTCCAAAGCCTTCCTAAGCTTCGGCAAAGACGCAGGCCCCATACCATGCAGTTTTGAAATTTCTTTTTCACTATATTTTGAGAGTTCTTCTACAGTTTGAATTCCATGGTGTTCTAATGCCCTTCTTGCTGGCGCTGAAAGAAGAGAGAGAAAACCTTCTTTTGGTTTTCTCTCTTTCTCACAGGTTGGGCAAGTTGGACAAGTTGGACAATCGCTACTTTTATAGTACTCGTGTCCCTGTTCACAAGTTCTTAACGTTTTTTCCGTTACCATTTTCAAGCCCCTCTATTCTTCAATATTTACAACGTGATTCCCATCAAAGAAATATAAACATTTCTCTTTCACAGGATGTTGTAAGCTTTTCTCCAGTGCTTTTGCATATAACGAAAGCTGCACTTTATATCGATCTTCTAAAATTGGTTTCGCTTGTTCGAATCCGCCTGGGAATTTCCCTTCAATCGTATCTGTTTTGAAGTCGATTAACGTAATGCCATCTTCCTCTTCAATCATGCAGTCGATAACCCCTTGGACAAGGATCGATTCCCCGCTATTCCCTTTCCAATCTTGATATGCTTCTTCTGCTGCAAGCATCATCGTAAATGGTACTTCACGCTCAACACTTTTCGCCGCTAATACCCTTTTGCCTAAGTCACTGTCAAAGAATGAAATTACTTTTTCAATCGCTATTTCTTCCGCCTGCTCGAATGTTAATAATTCCTTATTTACCATTCCAGCAATTTGCTCTTGAAGAACTTCAACCGTAATCGGCTTCTTCAAATCAACATGCTGCATAACGGCATGGACTGCTGTTCCGCGCTCTGCGTACGTTAACCCTTTTTTCTCCATAAAGCGCGGACGTGTTTTAATTGGTGCACGTAGTTTTTTAATAAAGGCGTTATCGCTACCTTCTTCAGATTGATAATTTCTCTTTATTTCTGTAACAGATTGCTTCGCACGATGAGATGTCGCATCCTCATATCCGTACTTCCACATTAATCTGTCGTACACTTCTTCTTTCCGTTCACTTTGTAATGGCACAGCCTTTTTCTCACGAAGCGCTTCTAATAATTCTTGTTTCTCTTCTTGAACTGGCTCTGGTGCAAGTAGCGTATTACCGTCCACAACTTCTACTTTCCAGCTCGTGTCATACCCGTAAATTTCATCCGGAATACTTCCTTGTCCTAATTCAAGAAGCATTTCACTATCACGGTGTCTATATAATGAAGGTGCAATCCAGTCTAAATAACAAGACGACCCGGCACGTATATGATCTGGTAATAACCATTCACTATGTTCCCTCGCATCAAGCCATTTTTCCATTTCCTTATTTGCATCCTTAACTGTTCCAATTAAAATTAACTTCTCTTTCGCACGCGTCAATGCTACGTATAGTACGCGCATTTCTTCCGCAATTAATTCCATTTTCATTTTACGCTTAATCGCAAGCTGTGATAATGTTGTATATTTAATTCGTTTACGCGGATCGATAAATTGCGAACCGAAACCGAAATCTTTATGCAATAAGAAACGTTTCATTAAGTCTTGTGTATTAAAACGACGACCGAGTCCAGCTACAAATACAACTGGGAACTCTAACCCTTTACTTTTATGAATCGTCATAATGCGAACAACGTCTTCTTGTTCACCGAGGGCCCTCGCCGTACCCATATCATCACCGCGTTCTAAAATACGTTCAATAAAACGTAAGAAGCGGAATAATCCTCTAAATGATGTTGCTTCATATTGTCTTGCGCGGTCATATAGTACGCGTAAGTTTGCCTGCCTTTGCTTTCCAGCTGGTAAACCGCCAACGAAGTCGTAATAACCTGTCTCACCGTACACTTTCCAAATTAAATCAGAAAGTGATTGTTGGCGCGCGAATTCACGCCATCCTTGCAGTAAGTTATAAAACCACTCTAATTTATCATGAAGTTCTTGCTCCTCTTCAAGTGGTGCCCCTTTTAAGAATGAGCTCATTACTTCATAAAATGACCCTTTCTTTCCGTGAGCACGAAGCGTCGCAAGTTCTTCGTCATTTAATCCAACGATCGGTGAACGAAGTACTGCTGCAAGCGGGATATCTTGCATCGGATTATCAATAACGCGGAATACGTTCATCATAATATTTACTTCTGTCGCTTCAAAGTAACCAGTCGCAAGGTCTGCATATACTGGAATTCCTTGTAATTTTAACTCTTCCATAATTTGCGGTGCCCACGGCATGGAGCGAAGTAAAATAACGAAGTCGCGGTATTGTACTGGGCGCATACCATCATTTTTACGGTCATACACTTCATAACCTGAATCAACCATCGCTTTAATGCGCTGCGCCATAAGACGAGCTTCAAGCTGTGCTTTTTCGACTTCTGCACCTTCTTCTCCGTCTATTACTTCTTCTTCCGTTTGCTGAATGCACAGTAGTTCTGCCGCTACATCTTCACCTTCTGGATAGGTAGCACCTAACTTTAATTCAGCGTCTGCATCGTAGTCGATTTCTCCGACTTCTTCACCCATAATTTGTTTGAAGATAAAGTTCGTACCTGCTAGTACTTCATGACGACTACGGAAGTTTTTCGCTAAGTCGATCTTCATTCCGCCGCCCAATCCTTCTTGTGTGAAGCGTTTATATTTTCCTAGGAATAGTCCTGGTTCGGCTAGTCGGAAACGATAAATCGATTGCTTTACGTCACCAACCATGAACAAGTTTCCTTCACTCTCAGAATCTTTCGTTACGAATTTAATAATGGATTCCTGTACAAAGTTCGTATCTTGATATTCATCGACTAATACTTCAGCAAATTTGTTACGATATTGGAGCGCCACTGCTGACGGATTCATTTCACCATTTTCACTTTGTTCACTTAAAATTTGCAAACAAAAATGCTCTAAATCTGTGAAATCGACCATTCCTTTATCTCGCTTCATCGCTTGGAAACGCTCTGTAAATACTTTTACAAGTTGAACAAGCTTTTCTAATACTGGGTGCATATCTTGAAAATCTCGTAAGAAACTTTCAGGTTTTCGGCTAAATAACTCTTCTTGTAATTTCTTCACCTCATCTTTCGCTTTATTACGAAGAGAGTCTACTTGTTTTACAACATCTTCATTGTAATCACTTTTCTTAATACGCTTTAACGTTTGCCACGATACGTTTTGCATCGCTTCATACAAACTTGTCCACGACTCATGAGCAGCTGATGATAGCGTTCCAAGTAAAGCTAGATCTGCTTGCAGGGTTTCAATGCGAGGCGCTGGACCGTCAGGAAGCATTGCGAGTTCAGTTGCCTTACGAATATGCTGTTCCGCTGTTTCAAGCTGGAATTTCACATCTTCTAATAAATAAGAAGCATATACTAAGTCTTCAATTGTCTTTCCTTCTACGTCATATGCTTCTACTAATTTATCAAGCCATTTTTCCGGATTTGGATGCGCTCTTGACTCTGTATGAAGCGCTAAAATCATACGTTGTAAGTCATCATCACTACGGTCACTCGTATAACGATCAACAAGTTCAAAGAAGATTGTATTATCTTCGATTCCGTACTCTTCTTCTAATATGTCATCTAGCACTTCTTCTTTTAACAATTCATTTTCTGTTTGATTCGCAATACGGAAACGAGGATCAACATCAAGCATGTAGTAATATCCTCTAATTACTTGTAAACAGAATGAGTGAATTGTTGAAATGGAAGCTTTATTTAATAGGCTCAGCTGCTTTCTTACGTGTTGAGAGCCTGGTTCATCAATTAATACCTTTTCTAACGCTTCCCCGATTCGGTTTTTCATCTCTTGCGCCGCTGCATTCGTAAATGTTACAACGAGCAGGCGGTCGACATCGACTGGATTCTCTTCATTAATAATCTTTTTAATAATACGTTCAACTAATACTGCTGTTTTACCTGATCCAGCTGCAGCCGCAACTAAAATATCACGCCCGTTCGCTACAACAGCTTTCCACTGGTCATCTGTCCATTGACTATCTTCTGGTTTTTTAGGCCAATTTTCTATCATTCTCCGCCAACCTCCTCTCTTATTTTCTCCATCGCTTCGCTATCTTTCATATCTTTTAACGATCGGAACTGATTATCTTCAAGTGACTCATCAAATTGACAAACAGATTTGAAGTTACAGAACGTACATGCTGCTTTATTTCCCATTTTATAAGGAGCAATATCGATAACACCTTCTGTAATATCTTTTCCGATATTTTCAAACGTATGGTGTACATATTTTTGCAGTACGTTAAACTCTTGCTCACTTGCAATACTTGAACGCGCACTAAAGCTACCGTCTTTTTTCAGGCCAGCAGAAATAATATCTGAACTTCCTGTTGAAAGTTTGTTATCCATTAAACGAACAACGTCAGCATCTCCTAATACGAGTCCTTTCATTTTAAATTTCTTTAAAATTTCTTTTTCAATTTCAGCTTCAGATGCGTCACCTTTCATCTCAACGATTGGGTTATGAATATGGAAATACAATACACCAGCTGGTGATGCTGCGTGACCTTTTTTCATCCACGTCTGCGCATTCGAAGTAACAACATCTAAATACGTTAACATTTGAAGTGCTAATCCGTAATACACTTCCGTTAAATCTAACGCTTTTGAACTTGATTTATAATCAATAATACGTAGGAACGTCCCGTTTTCATCTTCTGCCTTATCAACACGGTCAATACGGCCGACAACTTCCATCTTCACACCATTTGGTAATGAGAATTCCATCGGCGGAAGTGAGCCTGTACCACCCATACCGAACGGCACTTCTAAATCAACTGGTACGAATCCGCTTGACTTCGCATGTTCACGAAGAATGATTGACGTACGGAAAATGATTTGTTGTAGTTTTTGTTTTAAATAGAAATGACGGTTTGAACTTAATAAAATTTGTCGTTGTAATAACGGTGCGATTTCTTCTATTACTAAAACAGAAAGATGCTCACACTCTTTTATGGATAAATCCGCCCAAGTACGGTTTTCACGCAATAACTTGTCCGCAATTTTCTTTAATGCCGCATGGAATAATTCGCCGATATCCGGCGCATCAAGCTTGAAAATATCACGCTCTCTAAGCGATAAACCGTGCTGCGCAAAATGAGCGTATGCACAACGGTTAAATAGTTCCATACGAGAGACGCTTCCTTTAATTATATCTCCGTATAAATCTCTACTTACTGCTGTACTTAGTTTCTTCGCACGATTTCGATAGAATAAACTTGATAAGACGCGGCTACTTTTTTGTTTCCATTCATCTGAAGTTACGTAGAAATTATATACGTCCCACCAAAAGTCTAAATTCCCTTCAAATCCGTATCGCTTCCACGTTTGTAGTTGCTGCATAACGTAAGATAACGTTACTTCTGGCGTTGCTACGTATGAAATTTGTTCTGAACGTGATAAATCGTTTACGTCATTCGTAATAAATAAATCTTTCACATTAGGGAACATTCTTTTTATTTTCTTAATAAAGCTAGACGCAAGTAACGTCTTTCCTTCTTCATCTGCAAGCGGGCATGAAATATATAACTTCTCAGATGCTCTCGTTACCATTTGATACATAACGAACTGTTCTTCTAACAAAGTTTGTCTCGTCGTTGGCGCTAATTCAATCCCTGCTGCACCAAGAACTTCTCTTTCTTCATCAGAAAGCATACCTTCGTCCATAGGTGCTGCTGGAATAACACCCTCATTTACACCTATAATAAACGTTGCTTTCACGTCAGATAACCTGGAGTGATCAATATTAGCAATTAACACTTGGTCTAATGACGGCGGAATGTTAGCAAATTGAAGTGCCTCAAGACCTGTCGACATAACGTCCGTAAACATAGAAAGAGACATTTTCTCTTCACCAAGCATCTCTACAAACGTATCAAGAAGGCTCATTACTTCTTCCCATACTTGTTCATGATCTGTCGCAAATAAGAAATCTCCACTTTCTTCTGCACGTATACGTAATTCTTCTAGTTTTTTCGGAACATCCAGCTCTTCTAGAAATAAGTAAACTGCTTCACACATTTGCATAACTGTTCCTGCACGCTTTAACCTTTTTTGCATGCGAATAACAGGTGTTCTTACAACGTCACGTAACCTATTTATTTTCTCTTCCATTTCACGTTCACTGTCTGTAATCATCCCGTTCGTATCATCAAGAGAACGATAACGGCGATACATCCATGAATCCTCTGAAGTCCACCTCTTTCCTTGTACACCGTACGCTAAACAGTAATTTTCAAATTCATCCATTTCTTCACGCATCGTTTCTTTTCTTACGTCTAATGGATATAAAAGCTCTGTTTTCACGCAGCGGAACACCGCATCATAACGCCAATTCCCACCAATAATCTCGAGTGCAGAACGAATACATTCTACTAATGGGTGGTGTGACATCGGGCGCTTTTCATCGATGAAGTGCGGGATATTGTAATCTGTAAATAACGTGCGCATCACATCGTAATAACTTTCCCCATTACGAAGAAGCACTGCAATATCTCGGTAACGATATTTTTCATTCGCAACAAGTTTACGAATTTCACGAGCAACACCTTCTACCTCCGCTCGTAAATTCGCAGCTGTGCTAATCGTTACACTCGCTTCACCGTTAAATTTTTCATTCGGACGCGCTTCATAATGAGCTTCTAAATGCGCTAATGCGGGAGAATGAAAACGCGGCTGTTCCATAAGTGGAATTGTTTTTTCAATTTCTATTTTCTCTTCACGCGCTACTTGTTTTATTTTTTCATACGTTAACGTCGTTTCATAAAATAAATCGAGTTCATTTACTGGCTGTGCTAACGTTTTTTCATCTATCGTTAACGTGATCGTAACTCTCGCTCCGCAAATCATAAGCTGTCTTACAATCTCTAACTCTTGCGGGGAGAATGAATGAAATCCATCTATATAAATTTCCGCACCATTTACATATTCAGACTGCGGAAGCTTTTCCACTAGCAATTGCAGGTAGTCTTCTGAATCTAAATATTTTCCAATTAAAGCACGTTCAAAATCATCGTATAATAGCTGTAAATCATACACTTTATTCGCTAGTAACTTTTGTTCGGCACTGCTACTATGCGCATCCAATTGTTGCCACATTTCATATACGTTAGATGGCGTTACATTGTAACGTTTAAACTCTGCAATCATACTGCCAAGATGTTCAAAGAAACCGTTTTGCTCCGCTGCTTTTTGGTACACCGATAATCCATCTTTACGAGACTCTACAATTTTACGGAGTAACATATGTACACCCGCTTCATCAATATGAAGACGACTCGCTCCGCCAACTTCTTGTAGTACCTTCCACGCTAATCGTGAAAAACTAAAAACTTGTGCCCGAATAGAACCTCTTACATCCTCACTTCCAATTAACGCCTGCTGCGTCTGGAATGTCATCTGTTCTGGCACAAGATATAATATTGTTTTCCTTCTCGGGCGTTGTTTTAACTCTTCTTGCACTTCGCGTAAACAAAGTGTACTTTTTCCACTTCCCGCTCTACCAATTACAAATCGAAGTGACATGTAACCCCACCTTTCACTTACATAACGAACGTTAGTTTGCTACTATAATTGTATTATAGTACACGAAAAAAGACAAACTGAGTTGTTTGTCTTTTCTATACTTCTACTTCATTATATCAACCTTTTGAAAAATTCGTTTGCACCTCTTGAATTGGCCAATATCGCAAATCAACTTTACCGACAACTGTATCAGCTTTTACAAAGCCAAAGTGTCTACTATCCCAGCTCCCGAGCCGGTTATCACCTACTACAAAAATAAACCCGGGTGGCACCAGCTTTTCTTTCGTTAACTCTTCTAATGTAAAGTCGCCTGTTAGTTGCCTTCCATTTATCTCTTTCTTATACTTCTCTAAATACGGCTCATCAATAAATTGACCGTTTATATATAACTTATCCTGCTTATATTCAATATGATCTCCAGGTAAACCGATAACCCGCTTTACATAGTCCTCTTTTTTATTCGCATGAAATACCACAACGTCAAATCTGTTCAAGTCCCCAACTTGATAACTCACCTTATTTACAACTAGCATATTGCCATCTTGCAATGTCGGCATCATTGACTTCCCCTCTACAACATACGTTGAAAAGAAAAACGTTCGAAAAAATACAGCTAATAATACACCAATTAAAATTGTTCGTATCCACTCTATGCCTTCTTTTTTCAAAGTTTTCTTCATCTGCTTCTCCCCTTATCCTTTAATACTGAAGCTTTCCTTTACAAAGAAGACTATTCTTAATGTAGTTCTAACTTTACTTCGATTTTCTTACCGACATACCATAAAATAAAAATACCAATCCCTACAATAACTGATTTCACTGGATTATGAATAAATGACATTAAATCATGACCGATATACGTTAAAATAAAAATCATCACAAGTTTTCCGAATGCTAACGCTAGACCAAACTGTTTTACACTAATTCGGGATAAACCAGCAACAACATTTATTAGCGCTGACGGTGTAAACGGAAAACAAAATATAACAAAAATCGGTGCGAATCCTTTCCTTTCAATCCACCCCATTGCTTTTCGTACTCTCTCATGCTTATTTACAAACGAAAAGAAACGACTGCGACCAAAATGGCGGATGATGAAAAAGACAAGTAATGCACCCATTACTGATCCAAGCCATGAATAAAGAAAACCGAGCCAAAAGCCAAATGCAACAGCATTCGCCAGTACAAATACAATAAGCGGTAATACCGGAATCAACGCCTCTATCATCGGTAAACCAATACCAAGAAGTGGTCCGAACGCTTTATAACTCTCAACAATATGATCCATATTTTCTGGTGAAAAATACTCTTTGATTGTCTGAAAATCCATTCTACACTTTACCCCTTTACTCTAAATACTATCCCTACTGTATCATTGCTTATATGAAAGAGGAAATGGTAGATACGACATACGGAGATGTATTTATTAAAGTTTCCATATCTTTCATAAGAATTCCTTCATTATTTAGCTATGATAATCTATCAATATTTGACAAGATATTACATATTAATAACACCCTATCCAACAATATCCTTATATCCCTTCAAAAATAGTATATTACAAATAATTTATTTAAATATAAAAAAATAGTATTTTTTACATTTTTTATTAAAAAAAACAACATAAATCTGTTATACTAAATATCGCAATATATTTATTTTATATTTTTAGGAGGAAATACTTTGAAAGACACAGTAAAATTATTAAAATGGGTTACTGGTGCCTTAGAGGCTTTACTGGGAATACCTGTACTCGGAGGAACTATTGTTGTTTCTTTACTTTGGTTACCACTTCTTTTCATGCTAGTATTACATATTGTTACTTTAGTATTGGCTAAAAAAGCTAATATGAGCGCTAACGGTAATGTGCTAGGAATTGTAACTTCTTGCCTTGCATGGATTCCGTTTGTAGGAATGATTTTGCATATTTTATCAGCTATCTTCATTATGATGGATGCTGCCCGTAAGGAAGAAACTTATTAATATTTAAATAGCAAAAAAGCTGTCCTAGAATGCCGCTTAAAGCAACATTCTAGAGGCAGCTTTTTCTATATTACACTTCTTCTTCTCTAACAAAATACACCTTCTCATAAGCGGGTCTTAATGTTGATTCCTCTTTTTTATCGACCTCTTTAAAACAAGGATTCCCTTGTTTTTTCCTACGATCTTCATATTCAGTACGTAATTTCGCTGTACGATTTTGTTGATTTTCAAAACTAGTTTTTGATATTTCTAATTTCACAGCAAAGCCATTTATAAATCTAATAATAAGATTTCCATCTTCTAATTCTTTATTACTTTCAATATAAAAATGAGACAACCAAGCGCACTCTTTTCTAGAGTAAGAATAGGTAGGGAAAAAATAAAGTTGATCTGCTGGACTAATCGCAATCGGTGCTTTATGTGTAATATGAGTTAACTCTTTCGTTCCTTCTTTTCTGCCTAAGAAACTAGAGCCATGCTTGCGGCAACTTCTTTCTATAATATCTAGAGGTTTTTGAAATACGAAAAAAGAATCATTCATTTCAACGACTCGCGTAACAATTTTCTTTTCACTTAGAATAACAGGAAGTAAGGCCATCGTATTTTTCGTTACAACATAATTTTCGACATAGCGTTCCACTTTACTTTCCATACTCCATTATCTCCTTTTTTCCATTTATATTAGCAGCTGTATATATAATTTTAGCATCTATGAAAAGGAAATAGCTTACAAGTTCCGCTTTTTTACAATTTTTTATCATTTATCAAACATTTGTTAAACAATAAAATCACAATATAGAAATTAACTAATTTTAAAGTTATAAAAACAGCATTTATACTACCTATAAATATTTATTATCCATTCCTCATTTCACATCATTACAACAACTAACTTTGCTATAATTAAAATGTAAATCCAATATATGGAGGGCCACTATGGAAGAAAAAGAGATCCAACCATCGATTCAAATGAAAAATAGTAGCGTCATTATCGTGAAAAACTCAGCTAGTATTATATTCGGTTTATTTTTCATTCTGCTATTCTTTGCCAAACCGTTTCGTAAATCAAAATGTCCAGAATGTAAAAAACGTGAGAAGAAAAAATCAGGGCAAGAACAATAAAAGGCCTTCCTTTATGGAATGCCTTTTTACATTCGTAGTATCATTTTATTTATTCTTCTTCCCCCTAAAAAACGACTATATTTTCTTCCAAGGTTCTCTACATCTTTTTTGATTTGTAATATGATCCTTATATAAAACATGAGAAAGAGTATTTGTACTTGTTACCCGCTTTTAATTTTTATTAAAAAATTAAAATTTGTACATCTTTATCCATCACTAACAATTCGTTAATTAGTTAACTTTGCAATATAAGTTTTGTATATAATGTCATTCAAAAACACAATATATATAAGTAGCTATTTATAATTACATTGCTTTTTATCGAATTCTACAAAGGAGTTGTATACTATGGATAAAGAAAATCCATTAAATCAGCAGGTTAATAGCATTCCCTCAGATGCTCTGAATACCCCTAGTAAGGAACAAGAACAACTGTTAGAAACATCATCTCAAAACGTACAAAATTCCAACAACAACGCTAACAAAAAAGATGTTACTCAAGGTCTATCTGGAAAAGATTTCCCCATTTCAACAGAGAATACAAATTTATAGTTATTTACTATCATACGCAGCAAATGCTCTTGCTGAACTAATTCTTCTACAGAAACTAATACGCATTCCAGATAATTTTTTACCAGTTGTAACATCGAAAAAGAGATTTAGATATAAAAACAGGCTCTAAAAAAACTTTCTCCACAACAAAAAAAGGATGGCATTAGCCATCCTTTTTTCCATCATCAACTATAAAATTATAGTTTGATTACGTTTTTAGCTTGAGGTCCACGGTTACCGTCTTCGATTTCGAAGCTAACTTTTTGACCTTCTTCTAAA
This sequence comes from Bacillus cereus group sp. BfR-BA-01349, assembly GCF_022663795.1. Lineage (NCBI taxonomy): Bacteria > Bacillati > Bacillota > Bacilli > Caryophanales > Bacillaceae > Bacillus > Bacillus cereus group sp. BfR-BA-01349. Next base: position 21,670 of record NZ_JAKUGE010000006.1, on the reverse strand, counting down.
GATTTGAAACCGTCAGTTTCGATTGCTGAGAAGTGTACGAATACGTCGTTTTCGCCTGGAACTTCGATGAAACCGAAACCTTTTTCGTTGTTAAACCATTTTACTTGTCCTGTTACTGCCATAATTATTTCCTCCTAAGAAAATACAAATTTTAAATTTTTTAGTCTTCCTGTCTAAAAAAAGAATCCACACATTATCAAATACGAAACATAAACTAGTTCTCACATACTTTTTCTCGTTCGTTTTCAGCACTTGATAACATATGGATTGCTTAATTTAACTATTCAACTGACATCATCATAGCACATTAAAATAAAATGTACAATCTTTTTCGAAAATAGAATTTCTAATTTTTAGTATTTCTTATAAAATATAATTATCTCTATTCTAAATAAGGAGGAATTTATGACCAATAAAATTCCTAGAAAAACATTAAAAAGAATTGAAGAGGATATTGAAAATAATAATCTTGGAAAAGCAAGAGATAGGTTGCATGGCCTCATCTTTACATACCCAAATGAATTACATCTTCGAAAACAACTCGGAGATATTTATTATAAATTACAATATCCAGAAATGGCTGGACGTTACTGGTATCTAGAAGAGCATAAAACAGATATTATGCATGAATCATGTTTATTATTTGAAAAATCAATGGGAAATAGTCCTCATCATATTGCACGTGCTTTAAAGTTTAAAGGCGATTCTAACCATATAAAAGGTTTGTATAAAGATCAACCTTTATCTTCAGTGCAGAAGAAAGTAGCAGAGGAGTTAATTTATGAGTATAAAGAAACATGGAAAGATAAGCTAGTTCCTTTTGGCTGTCTAGCATTGCTTGCTTCCCTTCTCTTTTCTGCCGTTGTTGGTCTATTCACTATTTGGAATTGGATTTTTTAATCACAGGGGGAATTTTCACATGTCAAACTACGCTAAAGAAGAAAGGCTAACAGGGGGAAACGTCTCAAGCGTATATCGTTCTGAAAATACTGTTCGGCGAGAGTTAAAGCCAGGCAGTGAAAAGATTCATAAGCTATTGCAACATTTAGAAAACAAAGGATTTCATTATGCTCCAAAGTTTTTAGGTGTAGATGAAAAAGATAGAGAGATTTTATCCTTTATTGAAGGAGAAGCTGGCAATTATCCTTTAAAAGAATATATGCGATCTAATGATGTATTAAAAAAAATAGCAAAGATGCTCCGCCTTTACCATGATGCTGTAAGTGATTTTCCGTTATTAGCTGATTGGAAACCGATGGATCATACTCCAAATAACATTGAGGTTTTATGTCACAATGATTTTGCCATATATAACATTATTTTTAATAATGAGAAGCCAGTAGGGATTATTGATTTCGATGTTGCTGCTCCTGGTCCAAGACTATGGGATATCGCTTATACACTCTATACTTGTGTGCCTTTAAGTAGAGTGTATTATACTGAATCCGGTGAAGCCGTTCATTATGACTCATCGCAACATGCAGATCGTATTAAAGAGAGAGTGAATTTGTTCGTTCAGTCCTATGATAAAAATATGGATGAAGATTACTTAGGAATGGTGTTGCTTCGATTAGAAGGGTTATGTACATATATGAAACGAAAAGCTCCAGAAGGCGACTTGAATTTCCAAAGAATGATCGATGAAGGACATCTAGAGCATTATGAGAAAGATATGAAGTTTATTCGTGATCATAGGGCTGAGTGGAGTTGATTTAGTAATAAAGAAAAGTTAGTATCGTTTTTTGCCGACAACTCAATCTCTCTTTTCGAATCGTTTAGAAAATAACAAGGGGCACCTTTCAAAAAGGTGCCCCTTCCTTTTATTTCGTAAACTGTGCTTCTTCCGTAGATCCTTTTAACGCTGTCGTTGATGAAGTTCCGCCTGTAATCACTTGTGCCACTTCATCAAAGTAACCTGTTCCTACTTCGCGTTGATGACGTGTTGCAGAGTAGCCATGTTTTTCAGCTGCGAATTCTGCTTGTTGTAGTTCAGAGTATGCTGCCATGCCGCGCTCTTTATAGCCACGTGCTAGTTCAAACATACCGTAATTTAATGAATGGAATCCAGCAAGTGTTACGAATTGGAACTTGTAACCGTAAGATGCGATTTCCTTTTGGAAGCTTGCAATTGTTTTTTCATCTAGTTTTTGTTTCCAGTTGAATGAAGGTGAGCAGTTATATGCAAGTAGCTTCCCTGGATGCTCCTTATGAATTGCGTCCGCAAATCGTTTTGCATCTTCTAAATTTGGTTCTGACGTTTCACACCAAACGAGGTCTGCGTACGGTGCATACGCTAAACCGCGCGCAATTGCTTGATCAAGACCTGCATTCGTACGGTAAAACCCTTCTGGTGTTCTTTCTCCTGTAATAAATGCTTTATCAACAGGATCAATATCGCTCGTAATTAAATCAGCTGCATCCGCATCTGTTCTTGCAACGATAATTGTCGGCACTCCCATTACATCTGCTGCAAGGCGTGCAGAAATTAAATTGCGTACTGCTGTTTGCGTTGGTAGTAGTACTTTTCCGCCTAAATGGCCACATTTTTTCTCTGAAGATAATTGATCTTCAAAATGCACACCTGATGCACCTGCTTCAATCATACCTTTCATCAGTTCGAATACATTTAATTGCCCACCAAATCCAGCTTCTGCATCTGCTACAATCGGTACGAAATAGTCTGTATCATCGCTTCCTTCCATATGCTGAATTTGATCCGCACGTTGAAGCGTTTGATTAATTCGTTTTACTACAGCAGGTACGCTGTTCGCTGGATATAAACTTTGGTCTGGATACATATGCCCAGAAAGGTTTGCATCAGCTGCTACTTGCCAACCACTTAAGTAAATCGCTTTTAACCCAGCTTTTACTTGTTGCATCGCTTGGTTTCCTGTTAATGCGCCAAGTGCGTTAATATAGTCTTCTGTATGAAGCGATGTCCAAAGCTTCTCAGCACCACGACGCGCTAACGTATGTTCAATATCAATTGACCCGCGCAGGCGAATTACATCTTCTGCCGAATATGGACGTGTGATCCCTTTCCAACGCTCATCTAATTCCCAGCTTTCTTGTAACTTCTCGCTTCTTTCGTTTTTCATTTGTTCCATCCCCTTTTCATTTTTTATAAAATTTCATAACCCGGTAATGTTAAAAATGGTACGAATTCATCATTTCGAACGAGATTTGTAAACAACGTTGTCGCCTCTTGGAATCTCCCTTTCTTAAAGGCTTCCTTACCAATCTCTCTTTCTATTTTTGCTAATTCTTCTTCTTTTAATTCTTCCATTAATTCAAGCGTAATATTACGACCATCATTTAGTTTTCCACCTTCATGACGAATCCATTGCCATACTTGTGCTCTTGAAATTTCAGCTGTTGCCGCATCTTCCATTAAGTTATAAATGGGTGCTGCTCCCCGTCCGCTTAACCAAGATGCAATATATTGAATACCTACGCTAATATTCATGCGAAGGCCCTCTTCTGTAATCGTTCCCACCGGTACCTCTAGTAAATCGTTTTCTGTTACACATATTTCTTCACGTTTTCTAAAAATTTGATTTGGTGTTTTCATAATGTGATTAAACACTTCCATTGCAACCGGTACAAGTCCAGGGTGGGCAACCCAAGTCCCGTCATGACCGTCTAAAGCTTCGCGTTCCTTATCAGCACGCACTTTTTCAAAAGCTGCTTCATTTGCTTCTGGATTATTTTTAATCGGAATTTGTGCCGCCATTCCTCCAATTGCTGGTGCATTACGGCGGTGACATGTTTGAATTACTTTCAAAGAATACGAACGCATAAATGGCGCCGTCATCGTGACTTGTGCTCTATCTGGTAGTAAGAATTTATTATGATTACGGAAACTCTTTAAAAAGCTAAAAATATAATCCCATCTTCCGCAGTTTAAGCCAGCAGAATGATCTTTTAGCTCATACAAAATTTCATCCATTTCAAACGAAGCGTGAATCGTTTCCAGTAACACAGTTGCTTTAATCGTTCCATTTGGAATGCCGATATATTTTTGAGCAAATACGAATACATCATTCCATAATCTCGCTTCTAAATAACTTTCCATTTTCGGTAAGTAAAAGTATGGGCCGCTCCCTTTTGCTAAAAGAGCTTTCGCATTATGGAAAAAGTACAAGCCGAAGTCTACTAAGCTACCCGACATATTTTTCCCATCAACTTGCATATGCTTTTCCTCTAAATGCCATCCTCTTGGACGTACAATGAGTACAGCTGTTTTCTCATTTAATCTATATTCTTTCCCTTTATCATTTTCATGTGAAATCGTTCCCTTTACTGCATCTCGTAAATTGATTTGGCCTTCCACTGCATTTTCCCAAGTTGGTGAATTCGAATCTTCAAAATCCGCCATAAAAAGATGCGCTCCTGAATTTAAAGCGTTAATGACCATCTTTCTATCTACCGGTCCAGTAATCTCTACACGGCGATCCTCTAAGTCTTTTGGCAGCTTGGCAATTGTCCAATCCGCTTCACGTATGTGTTTTGTTTCTTCTAGAAACTTCGGAAACTCCCCTGCATCAATTCTCTTTTGTTTTTCTACACGTTTTTGTAAAAGTTCTATGCGGCGCTCATTAAAATTCTCATGTAGTTCCTTCAAAAAACTAAGCACCTCAGGTGTCAATATTTCGCTGTACGCTGGTAACATTTCTCCAACGAGTGTAACCCGTGAAGTTTGCGTCGACATATTAGCATCCCCTTCTTAAACTGTTTTATAACAGATTTGATTTCATGTTTTATATTATATAACAAATCTTCAGAAAAGGAAGTTTTTTCGAAAATTCATTTCGTTTTTTTTCAAAACGCCATTCTTTCGCGCTTTATTTCATACAAAAAAGGCCGCTGTTATACAACAACGACCTTTTTGTATTATTTTTGAATTTCACTTTGACTAGTTAAACTTTATTACTGCCCTTGTTCCATATCATGCAATATTGCTCTATGTAAAAACTGTGCGTATTGTTCTCTCGTTACCTTCATAGACGGACCGAATTTACCTTCTCCGATTCCCATTGTAATACCATTTGTTTGTACTGCACTAATTGCATTCGTTGCCCATGAATTTGCTGAAACATCATTAAAGTTATGAGATCCCTTTGCCTGTAGGTCAAAAGCATTCGTAAGAACTTGTGCCATTTCCGCACGCGTTAACGTCGCCTTCGGTCTAAAGTTTCCATTCTCGTCTCCCTGGAAAATTCCGATTTCCGTTAGAGCCAATATCTCCTCGATAAAGCTTGTTGAATTTTCATCGATATCTCCATATGGGTTTTCATATTCATCTTGTTCTTCCATATCAAACACACGGTAAATTAAAGCTGCAACTTGCTCACGTGTTACATTATCCCCAAAACCGAATATTCCATCGCCATATCCCAAAATTATTTCTTGTTCCGCTAATTCATGAATTGCCTCATATGCCCAATGTCCTTTTGGTACATCTTTAAATACAATTGTATTTGCCTTTTGCAACGGTGCACTTTCCGCTTTTACACTATTACTCTCTGCTGAGAATAACACCCCACCCATAATTGTTAATGCTGTAGCTGTTTTTAATAATTTTTTGCTCATCAAATTATCTCCCCAATATGTATATGTTTTTTTAAAAATATACAGAATAAATGGTATAGTGACAATATATTTTCCGACACATTTCGTGACGGTTTTGTGAATCATATTACACATCATGTCTTTTTCATCGGGTTGATTATAAAGCTTGTTTATAACCATAAAAATACATAAATACGAATAATAATTCTTTTTTAAACAAACAAAAAAGCACAAATTTTTCTATTTGTGCTTTCATATTTCACTCTACTTCCAATCCTCTTTCAAATGATAATTAATAATCGCATTATTAATAAACTGAGCATATTGTTCTCTAGGTACAGGGCGATTTAATTCATACATGCCATTCCCAGTTCCTCTCACAACATTATTAGATTGTAACGCACTAATTGCATCTTCTGCCCAGTGACCTTTTGGAATATCTTTAAATGTATGTTTTTGTTTCGTTTCAAAATTAAATGCTCGTTTTAAAATGACAGCCATTTCCGCTCTAGAGATTGGTGCTTTCGGCCTAAAATCCCCTTGGCCATCCCCTGTAAAAACACCACGTTTTGTTAACGCTAAAATTTCCTTTTTAAAAGTGGTTGTACTATCAGAAACATCTTTATATGGATTCCCTACTGGCCCTTCTTCTTTTATCTCAAGTGTTCTGTAAATAGTCCCAGCTACTTGTTCACGTGTTATAAGATCGCCAACACCATACTTCCCGTTTCCATACCCTAATATAATTTTATGATACGCTAAATCCATAATAGCATCATATGCCCAAAATCCGTATGGAACATCTTCAAACACAATCATTTGTGGATACTCTTCCGCTTTTACAGGTGTCACATTCGCCCCTGCAAATATACCTCCTGCCATTGTCGCAATCATCATTACACCCAATATTTTTTTCTTCATTATCCTCTCTCCCTATTTCATTCAAATAAAATGAACTTCATTGTTTCAGGAGTACTATTTTTTGTGAATGTAAGATAAAATGCAAATCTTCTAGAAGAAATATTTCCACTACCTTTCTGCTTTATACCCCCTTCTTTCTTTTTCAAAAAGGAAGTTGTCACATCTAAGGTGTTATATACTAAAACATTCTACAATCTCTTTATAAACTCCTTTTCACTTTATAACTTCCCTTTATTGGCACCTAAAGGAGATGCCTAATGGAGGTTACTATATTCATGGTTTATATTTCAGAGGTAGCATTTTTCACTGAATTTTGAGGTGGGGGTCTTACTGCCCAGCAAATAACAGGATAAAAAAATCATCCTTTTTTCTTAAAAGAGGATGATTTTTTTATATTTATTAACACTCAAATATGCTACTACTTTTGAAGAGTAAATTGGGCAACTATTTGTTTTAATTTTCCTGCTGCGTTATGCATATGTTCAATTGAAACCGAAATCTCTTGAACAGATTTTTCTTGCTGTTGAATAGACTCTTTTACCCTATCAGTTCGGTCAGATGATCTTTGGGAAATTTGAGCCATGTCTTCTGCAGAAGCCGAGATTTCCTCACTACTCGCTGCAATTTCATCTGTAGACATAGATACCGTTTGAATTTGCTCAGATACTTGCTGTACTTTTTCTGTAATTGTTCCAAATACTTTTTCTGTATGCATTACTACTTGTGTACCTGCCTGTACCTCATTATCTACTTTCCCCATCATATGTACCGTATGGTTCGTTGTTCCCATAACTTGAGTAATAAGATTCTCAATTTGTTTTGCAGAATCACTAGATTGTTCTGCTAATTTCCGCACTTCATCTGCCACAATTGCAAATCCTCTACCACTTTCACCAGCACGTGCAGCCTCAATTGCGGCGTTTAATGCTAATAAGTTAATCTGGGAGGTAATACCTTGCATAACATCAATGATTTTAACAATTTCTTCTGATTGTTCTTTCATAGTCTCTACTTGTTTCACACCGCTATGTACCGAATTTTGGATTGTATCCATCTGTTGAATCATTTGTTTCATTAATTTGTTACCACTCTCTGCATCTAATGCTGATTGAGCAGATAATTCATTTACAGAGGATGATGTATTGACTATACTCTGCATTCCTTGCGTCAACTCTTCCATCGCACCCGCAGTTTGTTCCATTGCTTGCATTTGACTCTCTGCACCATTTGCAACTTCTTCAATATCCATAGTGATTTTCTTCGCTGCACTACTAGATACTTCTGATGCAGATACTACTCCGTCTGCATGTTGGAATAAAAGCTGAATATTATTCTCTACTTCTTGCATATTTGTTCTTAGCCCTGCAATCATCTCGTTAAAATTACTTACTAATATACCTAATTCATCCTTAGCAGTATAATCACCATGTACGGTTAAATCTCCTTCTTTCGCTCTTTCCATCATACGACTAACCGTTTGTAAAGGAGCAACTATGAGCTTGCTAATAATATAACTTACTATACATATAACGATTGTAGTAACTACTACAAGAATGATAAAGGTAATAACGGAACGATCAATCATTTTTTGAGAATCTTTAAATACTTGGTCAGCTAAATTTGAAACATACGATTCTAGATCCACTGCATAACCAGCTAACTCTATTCCCTTCGGTTTTAATTCCTTCTGAAATTCATTTACCATTTGTGGCTCATTTGTTACCTTCGCCTTTTCAAATAATTTTTTATATGTATCTTTATAACTTGGCAAAGATTTCTTCATCTTCTGAAATAGTTCATCCTCTTGCTTACTTAAATTAAAACCATCATCATATTCTTTTAATAAAGAATCATATTTTTTAAGATCCTTTTCAATATTATCAATTATCCCCTCTTTATTTGCCACTTCATTTTGTGATGCCGTAATTAATTCTAGTAAGTTATATTCTAATGAATTTTGTGTACGAAGCATTCCTTCTAATAAAATTGCAGAATATTGATAATCATCTACTACAACCTCTGTATCGTGCTTAATCTTATTAATAGAATTAATTGCTACACTGCTCATAATTACCATACCTAAAACTGCTAATGAAATAAGCGCTAATAATTTATATTTCACTTTTAAATTTTGTAAAAAATACATTTTTCCACCTTTATTCCTTTATATATAGATTTTTAGAATTTTATAGCTTATTATTTACAAAATCGCAATAAAAAGCAATGATAAATATTCCCAATATCAAACTTATATCCCTATAAAAAAAGAAGTAGCTATCATGCTACTCCTTTTTGCTTTGTTTCTCATATTGTTCAAACGTATGAATTCTTTCAAAAATTGGTGGGTGCGTGTATAAGAAAAATTTTACTAACGCAGGCGGATTTACTTGGCTTAAACTTGTTTTTGATAAATATTGAAAAGTTTTCACACCAGATTTCCCGTCCTTCGTCATATTTAAAGCATATTGATCTGCGGCTCTTTCTTCTATACGTGAAACGTAGTTTGTTGCTGGTTGTGCTGCAAAAGAGAGGACAGAAGAAATTAAGAAAAATAAAGGTAAAATGGAGAAACATGCTACTTTTGAAATTTGCAATGTATCTCCCCATTTGCGAATACACATATTTATAATACGACTAATTAAAAACATACCTATAAACGATAGCAATACATAACTTGCAACGCCAAAATATATATGTTTCATAACATAATGCCCCATTTCATGAGCCATTATAAATAAAATCTCTTTATCTTTTAACTGCTTAAGCGTTGTATCCCACATTACAATACGAGCGTTAGGACCAATTCCTGTTACGTAAGCATTTAATGCATTCGTTTTTTCTGACATGTTTACTTCATATACGTGTTTAGCAGGAATGTCCGCTTTGTCTGCTATCGCTAAAATTTTCGTTTCTAATTCTTTATTTTTCAGCGTCGAGAAGTCGTTATACAGTGGATCAATAACGACAGGCTGTATGAATGTTAAAAAGATTGTAAATGGAACAGAGAGCGCCCATCCTGCGAGCCACCATCTCTTCGGAAATTTACGGATAAGCCATAATAGAACGGTAACTACGATTAACATAGTCGCATAACTTTCCCAAAAACCGATAACATGATCTTTTATCCAGCTTTGTGTACTTTGTGTTGAAATGCCGTAATCAACGGACACTTTCCGGCCAATCCATTGCATCGGTAAGGCAAGCACTGTTGTCAATAATGATAAATAAAAGAAATAAATCGCAACTTGCAAAACACTTATTTTAGTCGTTTCCTTCGACCATTTCTCAAACTTTCTTGAAATACCTAGCACAAGTACAAATAATAAAATAATCCATTCAAGAGGCGTCGCTAAAAAGTATAGTAAATTTTTCACGCGCGAATAATCTTGGCTTAGCGTAAGCTCTCTAGCACTCATAAACGTTTCTGGATCTGCACTCGTTCCTTTATACATGTCCGGAATAAGTTCATGATTCCATCCAAATAAATACCAATATATAAGTAACGCAAATCCAACGTACAAAAAAAACGACCAACCGATAACCTTCCTCACGCTATTCCCTCCTCTATGCTGCCTGTCTATTATTATTGTAAGTTCGTATACGCTAAATTAGAACAAGCTTATTATGCGAATTGCTCGAGAGCCTTTTATTTACATAAAAAAACTCTTCTACAAATAGAAGAGTTTTACCTACCTTTAGACACTTTCTTCGGTTCACAATCCGTAATAAGGACCACACTTACAAACCAACACGTACCCTACTTGCTTTTTAGATAAAATAAAAAGCCTCTTTAAGGAAGTACATCTATTAATAAACTAAAATCTTGTAAAGAGAAAGAACTATATTTCATAATACCCTGTACAGCTAAAAGTAAAACAAGACCGATCACACACATATAGTTAACGCTTTCTTCATTCTTTTTTTCAGTAACCACTCCACCACTTATACATAAAATCCCTAGCAAATGGAGCGCTAAATACATGAAAAAATAAGCTTCCTCCCAGCGCAAAATAACATTCACTGTCGTTATTAACACTAGACTAAGTAAAATCAAATAAAAAAACTTATTTGATGATATCGTTTCATTCATATAATTTTATACATCCCTTTCAAATTTCGAATTAATGATGTTTCAAAGCTATAAAGTAAATGATTGTTTTCATACCATAAAACAAAAGGAAAGCCACCATTACTTTCTCGAATACTTTATGAATCCACATATACTTCTCTTCATTCTTTTTGAAGATGCGCTTCATCATTTCTTCTACAATTAGACCAAATATTAGTAAAACCCCGAACACAATAAGAAGAGAAATAATATTTTCTTTTAAATGAGTACTAGAAAATACGTAATACTCTGGAAACACAATCGTATCTACTACAGGTTGAAGCCAATGACAAACACTTCTATCACACATATCTGTAATAGACGTAGCATCTATAATGTCTTTTAATATTTTTTCAACCGTCTTCTTCATCTTATTTACTCCCGACTACATCTGAAAAGCTCTTTTTCTGCTCTGCATATATAACTGGCACTTCTTTACTCCAATATTTGCGATTAACAAATAAAAAGATAAGTACTAAGTTTAATCCTGTTATAAAAATAATAAGTCCAGGAAAGAATGTCGTATAATTTGAGAAATCGGCAAAACTCATAATTTTTTCTCTACTTATTAGAAAAGACGCACCTATTACAAATGCATTGTTTAACATATGTATTGCAATTGGCATGAGTAAACTTTTCGTACGAATATATACGATTGACAATACGATGCTGAATATGGCTGCACCGAGGAAATCAACATGTAACAACGCAAACAATATTGCTACAACGATGGTCGCTATGCTCGTTCCCCATTTTGTTGCAAAACGTTGAAGTAAAAATCCGCGAAAAACAAATTCCCCGATAATTGGTGCGATGAATACGACCCTAATGACTTGAGATACATATCCCCCAGTACTATCTACAATTGGTTCATGCAGGGCGTTCATAATAAAGTCCGGTGTAATCCATGCAAAACTATACATATACAAAATAAGATACCCGTAACTAAACATGCATAACATAACCGTAATGTATAAAACTTGTACCAAGTTAAATGTTTCATTTTTATTAACAAATAATGAAAATGAAATGTGGTGCTTTCTATACTCATAAGAAATCCATACCATCGGAAGGATATAGAATATAAGGATATTTATAAAAGAAGAATTTTGTATATGAAATATACTTGTTAGCAAATCGCCACTACTTCTCGCTATTAAAATTAATAGTGCAAATACAATTAAAAAATATCTAGCTCGCATCACTTGAAACGGGTTCACACTCATCTCCTCCCCTATGTTACTTTTATCATATCATTTGATTCTTAATTTTTTGCGAAAGAAAACCTTAAAATTTCCTTAAAAATTCCATAAGTTACAAAATGATGATATGATATTCGAGAAAATTAGGAGGGATATTTATGTACCAAGCAAATATTTTACTCGTTGATGATGAAACAGCAATTTTACAATTACTAACTACCATTCTTGAAAAAGAAGGCTTTTCTCATATTACAACTGCAACATCAGCTGAAATAGCTTTATCTCTAACTAAGCAAAACCATTACGATTTAATTATTTTAGATGTAATGCTTCCTGGACAATCTGGTTTTGATATTTGTCCAATCATTCGCCAACAAACAGATTGTCCAATTTTCTTCCTATCAGCAAAAGCATCTGATTTAGATAAAATATCCGGATTTTCATACGGTGCAGATGATTATATTACGAAACCATTTAATCCATTAGAAGTAGTAGCACGTATGAAAGCACAGCTTCGGAGACATATGAAACAAACCGTACCACACGAACAAAAACCACACTCAATTTCATTTGGAAGATTTGAAATTAATCAGCACTCTGCAGAACTAACAGTAGATGGGCACATTGTCGAATGCTCCGCTCAACTCTTTCAACTACTACTCTTCTTTTGCGAGAATCCGAACTACGTATTTTCGAAAGAGGAAATATATGAAAAAGTTTGGGGAGCACCTGCCTATAATGGCGATGACAACACTGTTATGGTCCACATTCGAAAACTACGTGAAAAAATTGAACACGATCCAAGTAAACCAGAATATATAAAAACCGTTCGCGGGCTTGGTTATAAGTTCGTTACAAAGTAGGGTGACGATATGAATTTTAATAAACGACTTATTATTCAATTTATCATGCAACACGTTTTTGTTTTAGTTACATTACTTATCGCTGTAGTTGCTGCTTTTACTTATTTAATTTTTCTTCTTACTAGTACTTTATACGAACCTAACATTCCGGATTCTGATAGTTTTACAATTTCAAGATACATCTCTTCAGAAGATGGGCATATTTCGTTACAATCTGAAGTACAAGATTTAATAAAGGAGAAAAATGATTGGCTCCAAGTTGTAGATGAAAACGGAAAGATCCTCTACCACTTTAATACACCAAATGATGTTCCGGATGCTTATACGAAGACATCTTTAGTCGCATATATACAACATCATATCGAAAGCAATTATAAATTTACATATTGGGAAATTGAATTAGAAGAAAAGAAAGCACTTGTTATTTATGGTGGTATGTTAAAAAGCAATGCGTTACTGACAGCAATTCAAAAGGAGCATTCCTCTTTAACGATGGATTCGTTCGCATTAACAGACCAAGAAAAACAGTTACTATCTAAAGAAAAAGCAACACTTCAAATATTTAATCAAAATGGCGAAGAGGTTTTTTCCTATCCAACTGGAAAGAAAAAAATATTTTCAGCAATACAAATTGCCCTTAATGAAAAAGAACCGTGGAATCATAAAGAAAACACTTCTAGCTTTTACGATGCAAATAGCGGCAACCTTCTCGTTGTAACTGCAAAAAATGAGCACTACTATCCAAATGACGAAATTGAAGATGTATTTACTAAGAAGTTTCTCATCGGATGCGGATTAATCCTTCTTATCGTATTTGTTTATTTAGTCATTCTTTCTATTTGGTACGGTAATAAATTCGGGAAACCATTATTACATGCGATGCGCTGGCTTAAAAATATCGCTGGTGGAAAGTATGAAGAACCTATTAGTAAAAAAGGAAAACCTGTCAGGTTCCGGCGATCTGGTAAAGAAAAATGGTCATTCCGTTTGTTTAGAGATGTAACAAGTTCACTAGAACACCTTTCTATTACACTCAAAAAAAATGATGCGATGAGACATGTCCTCCAGCAAACACGAGAAGAATGGATTACCGGTCTAACGCATGATTTAAAAACACCACTTAGCTCTATATATGGCTACGCATTATTACTCGAATCGAATCAATATAACTGGACTGATCGTGATATTCAGCAATTTGGTAGTGTTATGAAAGAGAAATCTCAATATATGACGACATTAATTGATGATTTAAGCTTAACGTATCAATTAAAAAATAACAGCCTTCCTGCCCAACACGTAAACGTTGAAATCAATCAGTTCGTTCAAAAAGTATTATTGCAATTTATTAACAATCCAACACTCCAAAATCAAAATATTGAATTCGTACCGAGCTCAAATAAAATTCAATATTTCATTGAAGAAAAATGGTTCCAGCGTATTATCGAAAACTTACTCGTAAACGCGGTAAAACATAATAACGAAACAACTACTGTCACCGTCAAACTATCACAAAACGCTAATTCCTTTACACTCTCCATTTCAGATGATGGAAAAGGAATGGATGAAAAAACGAAAGAACTTCTATTTGAACGATATTACCGCGGAACAAACACAGAAGAAAGCAACATTGGAACTGGACTTGGCCTAGCCATTACAAAACAGCTCGTTCATGCTCATAACGGAACAATTTCCGTTGATAATGCACTCGGAAAAGGAACGACGATTATTCTTGTATTTCCGTTTCGTTCGTAAGAAAGACGCTATGTGGCGTCTTTTTTTCTTTTCTGGGAGAGTTTTTCGGTAATTGAAATTATGCAGATCGTTTTTTTTGAGGTGTTTTAGCGGTATATGAAATTATATCGGCGATTTTTTGAATATATCGGCGCAACTCGAATTATATCAGCGATTTTTTGAATATATCAGCGCAACTCGAATTATATCAGCGATTTTCTAGATATATCGACTTACCGACAAAAACCGACAATACTAACCTACCTCCCTACTATACAAAGTAAAAATAAAACTATTAACAAATACATTTCTAAACTGTTATACTATAAATAGAAGTATAAACTAGCTAAGTTTTGCATAAAATGAAGTAGACGAGGTGCTTCCAACACCCCGTCACTGCAACTAATTACCGTAAGGTGGAAGGTTGCAACTAAAGCTTATTTGAGCTTAGAAGACTTCCCACGCTTCGCAGGCAGACGGGTGGTCTTCTTTTTACGCTTTTTTGCCGTTAATTTCTTAAATCCCAAAACTATACCTTCTCTAGCTATAGTTTTTGTGACTTCCAACAAAATTTGCAAAAGAAATTCCATACGATTACACCTCCTTTCTTCACCAAATGAAGAAAGGGCATAACCTTCCACCCGCAATATTTAATTGCTGTTTTATTTTACCATTTTCATATGTATTACAGATAAAAAAATACAAATTTAACAATCCACTTATAAAGTGAAACTTTAATCAGTGGAGATTTTGTTCATCCTGCACTGATTATTAGCCCTCACCAATCGGGCTGCCCGACAAATAGCGGGATAAAAATAATCTTTCATAACTCACTATGAAAGGTCACTCCATATTTCAGCTATTTCCCTACTAACACAAACACATTCTCATCAGGTGCTTCCATTACGGCAACATGTCCTGATTCTGTTGGAAATGGTTCGCGAATCCACTTTACATCTTTATTATCTTTTAAACTCTCATACGTTTGTTGTACATCTTCTACTAATACTTCGACTTCCATAAAATTAATATCCGGATGATTGCTTATTACTAACTCCGAACTTTTTTCATCTGGAAACTTCAATCCTATTAACGTCCAAATAGCTCCTTCTTCTAGTTCTCTTTCTATCATCCAGTTTTGCTTCATTCCCATTTCTTTATAGAAAGAAACTGATCTTTCTATATCTTTCGTATGTATAGATACACATTCTAGTTTTTTGAACATTTTCCCATTTCTCCTTTTATGAAAAAGCGAACCATCTCCCAATGATTCGCTCTTACCCTATTATTTTTTCTTCACCGGTATCCAAAGTTCTACTTGAGCGAACTCACTTTTATCTTCGTGGCAACGCTCATCGTACAGTTCAAACTCTGTAACTCCGCAATGTTCATACCCTGAATGTGGGAACCATTCTGAGAATACTGCATTCCAAGTTTGGTGAATAGACGATACCATTTCTTTATGAGGAACTTTCGGCGTTGTAAATACTGCATATGTTGCTGCAGGGAAAGTACGCTTTGCAATTTCATTTGGTACATTTTCAAAGTCTGTAACTTCCATTCCGATAATATAAGTGAAGTCCCCTGTTTCTAAATTAAAATCAGTACATAATCCAAGCTCTACCCATTGGCTCGTATCTTTACGATTCGGAATCGTTGTTCCAAGATCTTTTTGTAAATATTCTTGCCAAAATGCTGGGATGTCTTGATGGTTTTTCCCTTCTTTACTTGTCGTCTTCAGTTCATAACCTACCATTAAAAATTCTGGTTTATTTACAATACGATATTCCATTTGTATGCCTCCTAAATACGGATTTAATTTTCTTTGCTTTACATTCACGCTGTAATACATCGGTGTTTCAATTTCTTGTTTTCGATATTCACTCGGTGTCATTTGAAATAATTTCTTAAAGGCTCTCGTGAACGTTTCGTGAGATTGAAAGCCATGCTCAAATGCGATATCAATAACTTTTTCATCCGTATGAGAAAGTTGATAAGCTGCCCGGGCTAACCTCCTCTTTCGAACATACTCCATTACTGTATCACCTACTAACGCCTGAAATACACGATGAAAATGCGCCTCAGAAAAACCTGCAATACGTGCTAAATTACGCAGCGTCTGTTTTTCCATGACATCTTCCTCAATATAATCAATTGACCTTTGAATTTGTGTTTCATAGCTTTCCATCTCTGTTCACCCGCCTTATATGTATTATGATAAAAGAGAATCCTATCCAATTCTTGACGTTTTTTACTATATTTTTAAAAACAAATGTAACTTTTTGATATGTATTTCGTTGTTATGTATGAAGGGAGGGAAATGTAGTGAAACGCAAACAATCATTAGAAGACATTTACTCCGAGCACATGCAAGATTTATTTCGCTATCTTCTCTCCCTAACCGGAGATTCTCACTACGCGGAAGATCTCATGCAAGAAACGTTTTACCGCATGCTCATCCATATTGACTATTATAAAGGAGAAGAAATTAGGCCGTGGTTATTTACAATTGCCTACAACGCCTTTATCGATTGGTATCGAAAAGAAAAAAGATATAAAACAACGACAGTGGAAGAATTCCATTTACCAAACGTACCAAGTACAGAACACTCTTATTTTGTAAAACATGAGATTGCTAGTTGGTTAGACAGTTTATCTTCGCTTCCCCTTGAAAGACGAAATGTTCTACTATTACGAGATTACTACGGATTCTCGTATAAGGAAATAGCAGAGATGACTGGTCTCTCACTAGCGAAAGTGAAAATTGAATTACACAGGGGACGAAAAGAAACACAAGGCATAAAGGAGTGATTAGGATGGGTTGTACAAAGTTTAAAAAACTATGGGAGAAATACGAAAACGGAACGCTCACGCAGGATGAACAAGAGCGGTTAGAAAGTCATATTGAAACATGTGAAGAGTGTGACGATTACTTAGATGATTTGCTTTCAAAAAGTGAACCGATAAAGAAAAGACTACCACCACAAAATCTAAAAGTCCCGTTTTGGAAAATAAAATGGAAACAGCGTTGGCAAACCGTTAGTTTTGTCCTTGCTGTTTGTATAGCAATCTATTTTGTTGGTCATTTTGCATCTTCCTTTTACTTCTATTCGAACGAAATGAAAAACTTCCGGAAAGTGGATGATATACCAGCACTCGCAATAGAAGCAACAATGCCAAATAGTCGTTCCGCTGGAGGAAATACGAAGGTTAAACCTTTCTTTCGTACAGAAACTGAAATGGATTTATATAAAACGATCGGTAAAAAAGAATTTCCAATTGGTACAGTAACAATGCGTAGTTTCTTATCATCTGTAACTGTCACAAATCAATCTTGGGAAAACAGAGCCTATTCAAAAAAACTTTCCTTTGTTCATCCAAAAATTAAGGAAGAAGCTTCTTTGAAAGAATCATCTAAAAAAGTTTGGGATACACTTGGAAAGATACATGAGGGTACCGTTGCAGAATTAGCGATATCTTTCGATAAAGTTTACACTTTACAAGAAGTCGAATCCATTCTATATAGCGCATTTGAAGCACAAGAAATGCCACCAACTCCTTTATGGTACGCCTTAGACACAGGACAAGAAAGAATAAATGAAGACGATTTTCTCTTGCATAGCGGAGAAGTTATCGGATTTCGAGAACATATAAATCTTCCTGAAAATGAAACAAAAAAACTACACACAAAAGAAGATGAAGTAATCGAAATGATGCGCATTCTTTCTATAAATAAAGAAACTGTAAGTAAAACGACTTGGACTCGTGAAAAGGATCTGAACTTAGATAAGCGCTATCAGTATATAAAAGATAACGGCGTTAAAGTATACGGCATGGTCATTACTGGCCCGTCGAAAGAATTATTGAAATTACAAAACTCACCGAATGTGCGTTATGCGACTCTTGGGGATATTGAGGTTTGGAATTGGTTTGATCAGTGATGAGGAAAAGGAGAGCAAAGATATGCTCTCCTTTTTAATCCGAAATCACTTTCACATACATCCCTCTCACCGCTTTTTCATAAGCGACCTCGCTCATCTGTCTTATTTTTTCCGACACAACAGACGATGGAACAACTTCACCTTCACGAAATAATGGAGAATCAATGAGACGGACTTTATTTTTCTGATACAAATCATAATCGTTTCTATCTTCTTTTACTTTTACATTCGGATGAACTTTTCTTAATAAAGCATGTACTTCTGAATCAGTACATTGCTGCAATTTCGAAATTAGCTCATCATCTTCAAGAAGAAAATCATCTGCATGAATAACCTTTTTGTGTAGAGCTAACTTTAGCGTTTTTGCTAACGTATCATTTCCGTAAATATTCATTGGTTGCATAAAGAAATCGATTACTTCTTTGTAATACGTTTCTGCAAACCATTCAGCTATTTCGATATTTTGAAGGACCATTTTCCCATCTACAGCAATGACATCCTCTAAAAAACTGTGAACTTCTTCTAAAGAAACATACCCATATGTATACATATCTCGTAACGTATAATCAACTCTGTCTGCGCATAATTCTGGTGCTGACCTTTCGAGTAACGTCCATTTCGAATCATCTAACAAAATATCTTTATAGTTATAACCATGCTTTGAAAGAATCACTGGAATTTCTGAGTTTTTCACAACGGAGCTAAATATCTCTTCATGATAACTTTCATTTATATTATCAAAAACATAATCAATCACATGAGAAAAAGCAGTATGTGATACGTCATGCAGTAAACCTGCAATTTGTTCTTCTACTGAACCACCAAGTTTTTTCACTAACAACATAACACCAACTGAATGATCAAAGCGCGTTACATTCCATTTCTCGTTCATTAAGTAACTTGCGCCTGCTTGATGAATTCCCTTTAGTCTTTGCATAGACTTACTTGAAATTAATTCTTCTACTACTTGATCCACTTCAAATTCTCCGTATAGTACATCTGATATGATCACTTACAATCCCCCTTTATTTTAATCTAGTCTTATAATCGTATCTCTTTTATGAAATTAGCACCAACATAAATATTTATTGTTATTTGTTTTTATTAAAAAAAATAGAGAGCCATCAGCTCTCTATTTCATAACCCCTATTCAAATGTAACTTCTACCTGCACAATCTCCGACCTACTACCAAGTCTAAGCGGTGGTCCCCAAAACCCAAATCCAGAAGAAACAATCGCGTGGAATGCACCTTTTTGTGCGTATCCCCAGTCTAATTCGTACATTCTTCTCGTTACAATATGATTCGGCGCCATTTGTCCGCGGTGCGTGTGACCTGATAATAGTAAATCAACACCCGCCTCCGCTGCTTGTTTCAACTCAAATGGCTGGTGATCCATTGCGATAACAGGCATCGATTTATCTACCGTACTCATTAATTGTTCAAAGCTTTGGCGATCTCGCTCTGTTTTATCTCTTCTTCCAACGAGATAAAAGTCACCTTCAATTGTAATTACTTCATCTAAAAGAATACGAATATCAATCTTATCCATCTCTTGTAAAAACTCTGGAACCGCTCTACCGTAGTATTCATGGTTTCCTAATACGCCATATACGCCTAATGGTGCTTTCATTTGTTTCATGATTGGTCCCATATTCTTTTGAATGAACACACCTGGATGATCATCGATAATATCACCTGGCAGTAAAATAATATCAGGTTCCATCTCATTTACATGACGAACAAGTCTTTTTAAATGCGAAACGCCAGACAGTTTACCGAAATGCATATCAGAAGCCATCGCAATGCATAAACTTTTACGCCCCTCTACCTTTTTCGGTATGTGCACCTCGTACTTTCTTACTACCGGACTATACGCATTAAATACTCCATACGCAAAGATAAAGATAAATGCAGCTATCACAGCCGCCCCTGTCCAAATAATTGCCGCTTCTTTCTCTACTGAAAACTGTAAAAGAAAGACCATAATATTAGCTAATGGCAACAGCATAAGCGCATATTGTATAACCGCAAACCAAATCGAACCTATCGTTCGCAGAAATGGCAAAAACTTAAACACTTGCACGAGAATGTACGCATATGAAATAAATGCAACTATAAAAGCATAATATCCCCAAGATTCCCAGCCAAATACCGCATGAAGCCAAACCCATCCGTTCCAGCCGATGTAAAACATAAGTAGTGTGTATATAATTAATATGGTAAATATATTGAGATAACGAAGATTCTTCACAGCCAGCCTCCTTATTGATTTCTTCTATTATAACTTGTTATGCACTTATAACGTAAATATTAAGCGCTTCAATCTTCAGAATAAGAACATTGATAAACATATTGTCTTAAAATTTTTAAGAACGGCTGTAATGGACATTTTTGAGTCTTAAGTGTTGGATGAAATTCTATTATCTTTATCCTTCAAAACTCATCTATGCAATTATGCATAACCATCCATTCCGTTTTATTTTCATGTTACGATATAAACGTAATACGACATATATCGACAAAGATAAAAGGAAGTGATTGTATGAAACGTTCTAAAACATACTTAAAATATTTAGCATTATCCGCTGTTTTTGCTAGTAGCGCTGTAACTCTTTCAACACCTGCTGCTTATGCTCAAACAACATCGCAAGTTGTAACAGATATCGGGCAAAATGCAAAAACACATACGAGCTATAATACATTTAATAATGATCAAGCTGATAATATGACAAGGTCTTTAAAGGTAACTTTTATCGATGACCCAAGCGCTGATAAACAGATTGCCGTTATTAATACAACTGGTAGTTTTCTAAAAGCAAATCCTACTATAAGTGATGCACCTATTGATAACTACCCAATCCCTGGCGCTAGTGCAACATTACGTTATCCTTCACAATATGATGTTGCATTTAACCTTCAAGATAACAGCGCTCGTTTCTTTAACGTAGCACCTACAAATGCTGTAGAAGAAACGACTGTAACATCTAGCGTATCTTATCAACTTGGTGGCTCTGTTAAAGCTTCTGTAACGCCTAATGGCCCTAGCGGTGAAGCTGGTGCAACTGGTCAAGTAACTTGGTCGGACTCTGTAAGCTATAAACAAACTAGTTATAAAACAAATTTAATTGACCAAACAAACAAAAACGTAAAATGGAACGTATTCTTTAACGGATATAACAATCAAAACTGGGGTATTTACACATCGCTATCAAGCTAAGCCCATACAACGTCAAGTATAGTAGAGGTTGTTTCTTTTTTCTAAAAGCTAGGTGTAGAGAATTTAAAGATTTGCATGCGAAATAAACCCTATCGGGTTTCATTTTTTGAATTA